>NZ_JBALOW010000015.1:54707-135897 GCF_036965085.1 Bacillus sp. JJ1532 | reverse complement strand
TATTAATATACATGTGCGGATTAGCTGAGGACCCATTTCATCTATTAGTTTTAATGCAATTAATGCCCCCATCCCTTCTGCAATTATATTGATTTTCACATTTATTATTTCTGTGCGGATTAAATGTTCATATAATCTTCTCGCCAGTTTAACTGCTCTTTCACTTCCCCAATTCTTTCCGTAAAGGTTTGAATAAAAAATAGTATAGCCCTCTTCATTTAGCATTTTTAATAAAGCTGCTTTTCCTTCATTCTGTGTCCAGTAGCTCCCTTGTTCATTAACAAAGTGCCTGTCATCACCAATGATTAGGATACCGAAACCGCTTGGCTTATTAGGATAATGGATCATATTCCATTCGGTATCCAATCTAAAGTTCCGGCTTTCCATCGTGAAAAACTCCCTTGCTGCTTAGTTCATAATAATGTATGACGGTTCACATGAAATGAACGGGACATAGCCTATTTTTCATATGGAAACTATTTGCAGTTTGTGAAATACAAAGGCATGCCATAATTTTTCAGCTGTAGTCATTTATTATTTTTTCTCCTTATGGTAATATGATAGGGATTTAATAATGTAGAGGTGAATACGATGAGATTCTTTTGGACGTTTTTTTGGACTTTTCTTCTTGTTCAAATGTTAACTTATGTTGTAAGCTCCATGCTTGGTTTAGCTTTTGATTTCAAAACAGGATCCATTCTTGCAGTAGGTACTACAATATTAATTTTTGTTATTTCAACGATCATTCCTGAAGGACCAGTGGAAAAAGAAGGTATTCACTAAAAAAGAGAGTGACTTTAGCGTATGCTTGCATACCCTTCCTAAGTCACTCCCTTTTTTTATTGGATTTTCACTGTTAATTCATCGTTTTCAATCGTAATCGATACTTCACTATAATCTTTAATTTCCCCACTGATAATTCTGCGGGCTAAAATCGTTTCTACATTTCTTTGGATAAAACGCTTTAACGGCCTAGCACCATAAACAGGATCAAATCCATTTTCAGCAATATACTCCTTAGCTGTTTCTGAAATATTTAGGCGAATATGCTGATCAGATAATCTCTCTTGGAGCTGTTTGATTAACTTAGAAACAATTTCCTTTATTTCTGTTAAAGCAAGAGGCTTAAATAGGGTGATTTCGTCTACCCGATTTAAGAATTCTGGACGAAAATGTCCTCTTAATGTACTCATCACTTTATTTCGAGTTTCTTCATTTATATATTCTTCTCCGCTAACGCGTTCAAGCAAATACTGTGAACCAATATTAGACGTCATGATAATCACTGTATTTTTAAAATCAACTGTTCTTCCCTGTGAGTCCGTAATCCTTCCATCATCGAGCATTTGCAGAAGAATGTTAAAGACTTCTGGATGTGCCTTCTCAATTTCATCAAGCAGAATAACGGAGTATGGCTTTCTTCTAACTGCTTCTGTCAGCTGTCCGCCTTCCTCATAGCCGACATAACCGGGAGGAGCTCCAATTAATCTTGAAACTGCATGCTTCTCCATGTATTCAGACATATCAATCCGAATAATATGCTCTTCACTGTCAAACAAGCTTTGTGCTAAAGCTTTCGCAAGCTCGGTCTTTCCTACCCCTGTTGGACCTAGGAAAATAAAAGAACCTATTGGACGATTTGGATCTTTAATCCCTGCTCTTGCACGAAGAACAGCATCGGATACAAGTTCAACTGCTTCATTCTGCCCGATCACTCTTTCATGAAGAATGCTTTCTAGTCTTAGGAGCTTCTCACGTTCACCTTCAACAAGCTTGGCTACAGGAATGCCTGTCCATCTTGCAACAATGTCCGCTATCTCCTCTTCTGTTACCTCTTCTCTTAATAAGCGTTCTCCATCCTTCTCATTGACTTCCTGCTCAAGCAGCTTTATTTCTTTTTCCAATGCAGGAATACTTCCGTGTCGAAGCTCTGCTGCTTTATTTAAATCGTATTCGCTTTCGGCCTTTTCGAGTTCGCGACGTAATTTTTCCAGCTGTTCTCTTTTTTCACGGATTTTCTGAATGCCTTCTTTTTCGTACTGCCATTTTGCTTGCATATGATCGGCTTTTTCCTTAAAATCAGCCAATTCCTTCTGCAAAAGCAAAAGTCTAGCTTTACTTGCTTCGTCACTTTCTTTCCTTAATGCTGCTTCCTCTATTTCAAGCTGCATTACTCTTCTTGTAACCTCATCAAGTTCCTGTGGCATAGAGTCAATTTCCGTGCGAATCATAGCACAAGCCTCATCAACTAAATCAATTGCTTTATCGGGGAGAAAGCGGTCTGTTATATATCTATCCGATAAAGTAACCGCTGCAACAAGGGCACGGTCATGTATATTGACCCCGTGGTGAATCTCATATCTTTCTTTAAGCCCTCTAAGGATCGAAATGGAGTCCTCCACATCAGGCTCTTGAACGAGAACTTGCTGAAAGCGTCTTTCTAATGCTGGATCCTTTTCAATATATTTTCGGTGTTCATCAAGGGTCGTGGCACCTATACAATGCAATTCACCTCGGGCGAGCATTGGTTTTAGCATATTTCCTGCGTCCATAGCCCCCTCCGTCTTGCCTGCTCCAACGATGGTGTGGATCTCATCAATAAAGAGAAGAATCCTTCCTTCGCTTTTTTTTACTTCATTTAAAACCGCTTTAAGACGCTCTTCAAACTCTCCTCTAAATTTTGCTCCGGCAATAAGAGAGCTCATATCCAAGGAGAATATTGTTTTATCCTTTAACCCTTCTGGAACATCTCTTCGTACAATTCTTTGAGCAAGGCCCTCGACTATTGCCGTTTTCCCTACACCCGGTTCTCCGATTAATACAGGATTGTTTTTTGTTTTTCTAGATAAAATTCGAATGACATTCCTAATTTCACTATCTCTCCCAATTACAGGGTCCATCTTTCCCGCCTTTACCTCTGCAACTAAGTCTCTCCCATATTTTTTTAAGGCTTCATATATTGCTTCTGGATTTTGTGATGTCACCCTTTGATTCCCCCTTATTTCCTTTATCGCAATCTCTAGCTTATGACTATTAATTCCCTCTTTGTTAAAAGCTGCTGACGCTTCGGATGTTGATTCTGAGATGGCTAATAGGACATGTTCAACTGAAATAAATTCATCATTAAAATTTTCTCTAATTTCATCTGCCCTTGCCAAACTGCGTTGAAGATTACTCGTAATATATAGCTTTCCCTGTTCAATACCGGTTCCCGAAACTTGCGGTTTTTTCCTAAGTATGTGTTCTAAACCTTTTTTCATATTTTCAATTGATACATGTGACTTTTTCAGAATAGATGCCATTAGACTGTTGTCCTGTCCGAGAAGAGCCAATAATAAATGAACATCATCCACTTCCTGATGCTGTTCCCTTATTGCTAGATTTTGCGCACTTATAATGCCGTCCTGCATCCGTTCCGTCATTTTATTAATATCCATACATATCCTCCTCTCTGACCTTCTTTGACCTTTAATGTTATTATAGCATATGTAAAGCCATCCACAAATGGATGGCTCTGAATAATAAATTAAGCTTAAGGTTTTCTTTGATACGTCCAAACACGGTTATGGTTGGAGTTTTCAGGAAATCTATCTCCTGCCTTAAGCTTTAACATTTGTGGATTATTAACATTGCTTCCGGTTTCGCCAACTTCAATATAAACTCCATTATTAGGTGCTTTCTGACCCGGTTTAAATTGACGATTTTGCCCCATACATAAATTCCTCCTTTATTTCTAGAATCACTACTATTATTTCCATCGTAAAAATTCAGCGAGATAGAACTTTTTACCATAATAAAATAGCAAAAGGCCTTCCAACAGTAAGAAGGCCTTTTGTTTTTATAAAATTTCCGATAATAGAGCTTTTTGAACATGAAGTCTGTTGCCAGCCTGCTGGAAGACAGCTGAATTCGGTCCATCAATCACATTTGCTGTAACTTCTTCTCCCCTATGTGCTGGCAAGCAATGAAGGAAAGTGAAATCATTCTTCGCATTTTTGACAAGACTCTCGTTTACTTGGAAATCTGTGAAGTCTTTCAGTCTTTTTTCATTTTCGGCCTCTTGCCCCATACTCGTCCACACGTCTGTATAAATAGAATCTGCACCATTTACAGCTTCATATGGATTATTTGTTATCGCTACATTTCCTCCGCTAGCAGCAGCAAACCCTTTTGCCTTATTAACGATATCTGCATTTGGTTCATAACCAACTGGAGTGGCTACCGTAATATTTACTCCTAGTTTTGCTGCGCCAATCATTAATGAATGGGCAACATTATTTCCATCACCAACATATGCTAGCTTTAACCCTGCTAATTCACCTTTAGTTTCCTGTAAAGTTAATAAATCTGCTAATGCCTGACATGGGTGGTACAAATCTGTCAGCCCATTAATGACTGGAATCGTTGCATGTAAAGCAAGCTCTTCAATAGTTTTATGCGAAAAAGTACGAATCATAATGGCGTCTACATAATGTGAAAGAACCTTAGCCGTATCAGCAATGGACTCCCCTCTTCCTAATTGGAGATCTTGACTATTTAAATATAAAGCCTGACCCCCAAGCTGGATCATGCCAGCTTCAAATGAAACTCTCGTACGTGTAGATGATTTCTCGAATATCATCCCTAGAATTTTACCCTGTAAGGGAGCAATGTGTTCACCAAGCAATGCTGCATTCTTAAGCTTCTTAGCTTTTTGAAGTAAACCACTTATAACCTCTGGGGAGAAATCAGCTAAAGCTAAAAAATCAATTCCTTTAATATTAAGTTTGTTATCTGCTGTTTGAATTGAAATAGCCAATTCAACCACTCCTTTTATTTGTATTTTTTTCCAATTTAATTTGACATTTAATATTTCCCAAGCAATTTTTAGTCGAAGCAATGATGAATTTGATTTATTTAGAGCATACTTATAAATAAATTTATATTCAAAGTAGTTTTATAATCCTTTACTGATGTATTTTTATTTAATATTATCTATTTTTATGCAATTTATTTTAAAAATTATCAGCCTATACGGCTGTTTTAGAGAATTTTTTTATTACTGTTTTAATTATATTTACTGCTTCATCCATTTCGAAAATTGATACCGTTAAAGGCGGCAAAAGCCGTAATACATTACTGCCTGCTGGCAGGGCTAACAATCCATTTTCCCTAAGTTCCTTTAATAAAACAGGCAAATCAATAGACGTTTCAATTCCGAACATGAAGCCAAGATTTCTAATTTCATTAATCTCTTCTAATGAACCTAAATCACTGCATATTTTCTTTAACAGATATTGACTGTTGTTTAGGACATTCTGTAAAAATTCCTCTTGAAATATAGTTTCCATTGTAGCAATAGCCGCAGCAACTGAAAGGGGATTTCCGCCAAAGGTTGACCCATGGCTTCCAGGTCCAAATACTGTTTCTAGTTCCTTTCTCCCGATTACTGCTCCAATTGGCAAGCCATTTCCTAACCCTTTCGCAGAGGTGACAATATCAGGTGTTAAGTTAAATTGCTGAAATGCAAACGGAGCACCTGTCCGCCCAATCCCAGTTTGAATTTCATCAATAATGAAAAGGGCATTATACTCTTTACATAATTCCTGAACACCCTGTAAAAACTCTTGCTTTCCAATATGAATTCCGCCCTCACCTTGAACAACTTCAAGCATTATGGCAGCTGTTTCGTTATCCATAGCCTCTTTAAGTCCATCTAAATCATTAAAAGGCAAGTAGACAAATGTTTCAAGCATAGGACCAAATCCGGTTTTTATTTTATCCTGTCCTGTTGCCGACATGGTGGCAAAAGTCCGCCCATGGAAAGAATTCGTAAAGGTAATGATTTTCTTTCGGCCAGTAGCTTTTCTAGCGAGCTTAATTGCCGCTTCATTCGCTTCAGCACCACTGTTTGAAAAAAATACTAAATCCATCTTAGCACCTTCAGCTAGCAGTTTTGCAGCCTTCTCTTGCTCCCCTTGAATAAATAAATTGGAAACATGCCAGAATCGGTCCAGTTGGCTGCTGATTGCTTTTTGCACGACCTCAGGACGATGACCTAGATTGCAAACTCCAATTCCGGCTGTAAAATCCAAATACCTTTTTCCGTTTTTATCTATCATGATACAGCCTTCTGCCTGCTCTGGCTCAACGTCCCAACGGGCATATGTCGGAAATAAATGGCTCATTTTAATACCCTCTCTTTGGCATTGATTTCTGTTCCAATCCATTGTAAACCATCAAAAAATCTCTTTTTTCCTGAAACAATCATCACACTTTTTATTCCTTTTTCGATAGAGGCTACAGCTGATTTAACCTTTGGAATCATTCCGCCAGTGATTTGTCCTTCATTAATGTAACTATCTATCTCTTCAGTATTTGTTTGAAGCACGATGTTGCCATCAATCATAATCCCATCTACATCTGTGACAAAAATACAATGTTCAACCTCTAATGCATTTGCTACAGCTGCTGCAGCAAAATCGGCATTTATATTTAGCTTTTCTCCATCTTCGGTAACTGCAATTGGCGTAATGACAGGAATAAATCGGTCTTGCAAAAGCATGGTGATTACCTCTTTGTTCACCTTCGTAACATCGCCGACAAATCCAAGCTGCTCCTTGTCAAGAAACTCCCCTTGCAAGACCCCTCCGTCACTTCCATTTAAACCAAAACCTTTTAATCCATAAGACTGGAGTTTAGCTACTAGTTTTCTGTTTGTCTGACCAGACAAAACCATTTCGACAATTTCAAGAGCTTGTGAAGTTGTCTTACGAAGCCCTTGAACAAATTCATGAGGGACCTGAAAAAGATCAAGCATTTTATTAATATCAGGTCCTCCCCCGTGTACGAATATAAGCTGGTAGCCTTGTTTTTCTAACTCTATTAAACTTTCAAAAAATGTTGGGGTTAGTTCATCCATCACACTTCCACCGCATTTAATAACGATTGTTTTCATGTGACTTCCCCCTTACGAACGGTAACTTGCATTAATTTTGACGTAATCATAGCTTAAGTCACAGCCCCAGGCCTTACCTGCTCCAGTTCCTTGATGAAGATCAACATGAATATGAATTGTTTGGCTGCGCAAATATTCGCTTGCCTCTTCTTCTGAAAATGGCTGTGGCTCACTATTCTTAAGCATTGTAACTGTCCCTATCGCAATGTCGACAGTATTAGGGTTTATACGAACCTTTGACTGACCTATAGCTCCGATGATTCTTCCCCAGTTAGCATCTTCTCCATATACTGCTGTTTTCACAAGGTTTGATCCTACAATTTGCTTAGCTACTTGTCGTGCTTCAAGATCACTTTCTGCACCTTTTACATCCACTTCAATTAATTTCGTTGCCCCTTCGCCGTCTTTCGCGATTTGTTTTGCTAGGCTTTCACTTGTCTTCGAAAGTAGTTGCACAAACTTACCCCAATCAGGGTGATTAGGTGTTAATGACTTATTTCCAGCCATTCCGTTTGCCATTACAAGAACCATATCATTTGTCGATGTATCCCCATCAACTGTTATTTGATTAAATGTCGTATCTGTCACAAGCCCTAGAGCAGCTTGAAGATGTTCACTTTCAATATTAGCATCTGTTGTTATAAAGCCTAGCATTGTAGCCATATTCGGATTGATCATCCCAGAGCCTTTAGCCGCCCCGCCCATTGTAATCGTTAAACCATCAATAATTGCGCTGTAGCAACAATTCTTCATCACAATATCTGTTGTTAGAATCGCTGTTTGAAAGTCCTCAGCATGCTTAGAGTCATTATCCGGCTTTAAATTCTGAATCCCGATTTCAAGCTTATCCATTGGCAAATACTCACCAATAACTCCCGTTGATGCGACTGCTACATAGTGCTCCTTTAATCCAAACTTTTCTGCTGTCCATTTTCTCATTTGGAAAGCGTCTTTTATTCCTTTTTCCCCGGTACAAGCATTTGCACAAGCACTATTAACAACCACTGCTTGCAGCATCTTCTCCACTTCAATGCTTTCTTGTGTTACTTTTAATGGTGCTGCCTGAAAATGGCTAGTCGTATAAACAGCAGCGCAATTTGCTGGAATTTCGCTAATAATAATCCCTAGATCTTTTTTTGAATATCTTAAACCTGCATGCACCCCGGAAGTATTAAATCCTTTTGGAGAAATGATACTTCCTCCTTTAACCTCTTTTATGGATATAGATTGAGTAACAGCTTGCATTTCTTCTTCCTCCTTATGGATACATGGGAATAAAATCTAAACCTGCCGTTTCTTCAAAACCACAGATAATATTTGCATTTTGCACAGCCTGCCCTGCTGCACCCTTCATTAAATTATCAATAACAGAAATAATCGTTAATCTTCCTGTCCTTGGATCGACATGAAGACCAATATCACAGTAGTTGGAGCCAGCCACCTCTTTTACCGATGGGAATGTATTTTCCGGCCTGATGCGAATGAACGGATTTTCACGGTAAGTTTCGTTATACAACTCTAGCAGTTGGGAGGTATTTAGATCTGCTGATAATTGAGCATAGGCTGTGATCATGATTCCTCTCGTAATTGGCAATAGATGTGTTGTAAAGGTAATTGGACTTATATCGTTATTCCACCTTGAAAGCTGTTTCTCAATTTCAGGCGTATGCTGGTGTTCATTAACCTTATAAACTCTAAAGTTCTCATTTGCCTCTGAAAAACTAGTATTTCGGGCTAATGATCTGCCGGCACCTGATACTCCTGATTTGGCATCGATTATTATACTCGATGGATTAATCAGCTTTTCTTTTACGACTGGAGCTAGGCCCAATAGTGTAGCAGTCGGGTAACATCCAGGATTGGCGATTAATCTGGAAGCTCTAATCTCTTCTTTGTACCATTCTGAAAGTCCATAGACGGCTTTGGCAGACAAAGATTCATTTACAGGTTCATGTTTGTACCATGCCTTATATGTCTCTGCTGGTAATCTTAAATCGCCAGATAGATCAATAACGGTTATATTCTTATTTTCAAATTCAGCAGCTAAATGTCCGGAAATTCCCGATGGCGTAGCAAGAAAAACTATATCTGATTGTTCAGCGATCATACTTGAATTAATGTTTTGCAAGTTGTCACCAATGATTTCAAAGAGGTGGGGATATTCTTTCCAAATCGGGATATCTTTCTTAGAAGAGTGGATGGATTGTATTTTAAATTCAGGATGCCTATGTAATATCCTCAGCAGCTCTGCTCCCCCATATCCCGTTGTTCCAATAATTGAAACGTTCATAGCTTCTCCCTTCATTAACCATATTGTATATTTAATCATTTTTTTTTATATTTATGAATTAATATTTCTCTTATTATAGAAAGGATGGAAGATAAAATCAACTGTTTTTTGTTGAAGTTTTTTATCTTTACAATATAATAGTGTTATTATCCCTAAAAGATTGAATTATTCTAACGTTAAAGGTTCGTTTTTCCCACGGACAGACACTACGGGGAAAAGGTGGTTTATCAAATGGAATCCCAAATTGAGTTTTCTAATGAGCTTAAAGAGTTATTACTAACTGTTAATCATAAAAGAAAAATTGAGAAAGGCACCTTTCTATTCCAAGAAGGGATGAAAGCAAGCGAACTGTTTATTATTGAAAGCGGTTTAATTCAAATAAGTAAAATCGTTCCAGATGGACGTGAGCTTACTTTAAGAATGTGCTCTACAGGTGATATCATTGGGGAGCTTACACTTTTCTGTTCAGCACCAAGGTATATGCTAAGTGCAAAGGTAATTGAGGCTGGAGAGGTTGCGGTTATCGCTCAAAATGAATTAGAGGAAAGATTAAAACAGGAGCATCAGCTAGCACTTGAATTAATGAAGTGGACAAGCCTTCAATATCGAAAAACACAAACTAAATTTAGAGATCTCATTCTCCATGGGAAAAAGGGTGCCCTATATTCAACATTGATTAGACTTTCCAATAGCTATGGAGTGATTTCCGAAAATGGAATTACATTAAGCATCCCATTAACGAACCAAGAGCTCGCCAATTTTTGCGGAACATCCAGAGAAGTGGTTAACCGGATGTTAGGAGAACTTCGAAAAAAAGAAATTATTTCGGTAGAAAAAGGAATTATTACTATCCACAGCCTTAACTATTTAAAAAACGAAATAGACTGTGAAAACTGCCCAGTTGAGATATGTAATATTGATTAGCTCAAAAAAAAACGCTTAGTCGAAGCGTTTTTTTTATTGTATGGCATTAAGAACGATGATGAAAAAATAAGCGGCGTTTACAATCTCAAGAATGCCTAATTTGGCCATCGTCAAGCCTTTGCCGTAAAAAATGACGGCTCTAATTAGGCTTGGGATATAGGCTGCCACTACTATCCAATTGCCCGTCATGATCCAGACCATAATAATCGCTATATGAAATAACCAGGATATCCATTTATACTTTTGGTTTTTCTTTTCTCTTATCATTGTTTTTACAAAAAAGGTGCTGCCAGTGAAAAATAAAATGGAGGCAAAAAAGACTATCCAAACCTCACTAATCAGGTCTCCATTTGAAAGAAAGCCACTAGCTAACCCTGCTATTGAAAACACAATAATAGCACTCAAATCATTGCCTAATGCACGATCCCTGTTTTTCGATGAATAATAGGCGTTAAGGGTAAAGAAAGGAATCATAACCAGCCCAAATATCACTATGGAAGGTCTTTCCCATAATGGTATCAAGAGCAATATCAAAGCCGGCACTACATAGATAATCGTCCATTTTCGATAGAAATTTATCTTTTTCCTTTTAAATAAAAGGAGCATTGGATATGTAGCTAAATACAGTAATAGCCAGCCAAAGAAAAAAGGGATATGTATCCACATGAAATCATTTGCAGCAACTCCCAGCCAAAACGGGATCATTAGCATCGCCCAAGCCCCGTGCTGTTTTGGTAAAAATAGCTTCACTATTTTCTCCTCCCTTTGGAATGCTGACTTTACTATATCTGCTAATTCATTTTCGTTAAGTGAAAATTATCACAGAAAGGAATAAAACCGCCAAATTGTGACGGTTTTGAGGCTATTTACTTTGCTGATTTATTAGGAACTTGATAATCCATTCTACCCCTGCCTTATCATGGATAGAAAAAAATGGAATGTTAGGATAAGCATCTCTAATCGTGGCATTTTCCTCATCCCAATACAAAGCTGCTTTAATATTCGTTAAGGTTGTAAGAAGTTTATAGCTATCAAGCGATCTCAGGATAACAATTTTCGGATAACTGGCATGCTTATGGCCTTCAATAATAATAAAGTCTGGGTTAAATTGCTTTAGGATCACAAGCTGCTCATCAATCGTCCATTTTATTTTCTCGGCTTGGAGAAGGATTCTGCCATCCCCCTCCACAATAGCTGCGAGTGCCCCAGAAGAAATATGCTGACTAGAATCCTTCGTTTCAAGCAGTTCAGGCTTTCCTCCATGCCCATGATGCTTAACCGTTGCGGCTGTTAATTCATGTTTCGTAAGATGAGTAATAATTTTATTTACAAGTGTTGTTTTTCCGCTGTTTTGGTAACCAACCACTTGAAAAACATATGGAGACGTTACCATGGCCACTCGCTTCCGTCATAGTCCTCAAGCAGCAATACATCCACTTCAGAGCCTGCTTGAAAGCCCCTCGTTCCCCCTGGAAGAATCATTAAGGAATTAGCTCCGGCAAGGCTCATTACGATATTGGATTTGTCTACACCACTTGGAAAAACCAATAATTTTCCGTCCTTTACAGTGACAGTACTTCTAACAAAGCGGGTAAAAGGATTTGCTTTTGCAAATTCAACCGTAAGTTCAGCCTTCTCTTTCCGAAGATGAGGCTTTTCAGCAAATAGCATTTTCCTTATGATTGGACGGGTAAATAGTTCGAAACCAACATAGCAAGCGGATGGATTTCCCGATAAACCGAATAAAAGCTTTCCTTCTAACTGTGCTACAGTCGTCACACTGCCAGGCCTCATGGCTACTTTGTTAAAAAGCACTTCAGCATTCATTTTACTATATATGGCTGGGAGATAATCAAAGTCACCGACTGAAACTCCACCTGTTGTGATCAGTATATCTACTTTATCTAAAGCTGATTTTACCGCTTCATAGCATGTGTCAAACTCATCAGGAAGTTTACCAAAATACTTAACTTCTGCACCCGTGCGTTCTATTTGGGCAGCAATCATATAAGAGTTGCTGTTTCTTATTTTGCCAGGCTGTAGCTGATCATCTACATCCAACAGCTCAGTTCCTGTAGCATATAGACCTACTACCGGCTTTTTTGCAACCGGAACCTTTGCATAGCCAAACGTGGCTAGTATGGCCTGAATTCCTGGATTTATTTTTGCCCCTTTTTTAATAAGAATGTCCCCTTCTTTTGCATCCTCACCTCGGAATGAGATATTATCCCCAGGATTGAATGAACGTTTAATGGACATATAATTTTTCCCATTTTTTTCAAAGCCTTTCGTTAACTCAAGCATTACAACGGCATTACATTCTGCAGGCATCTGTGCCCCTGTCATAATGCGAACCGCCTGGAATGAGCCAACCATTTTACTTGTCACGTGTCCAGCACCGATATGATCAATAACTTCAAATTCTATGGGATTGTCTGGTGATGCTTCTTTCGTATCGACCGCTCTGACAGCAAAACCATCATATGGAGAACGGTCAAAATGAGGCACATCATTAGTGGCAGTTATATCTTCTGCCAAATACCTTCCGAAACTCTCATTTATTGAGACGTATTCTATGTGACCTGTTTTTTCAAAGTTCATTACCCGCTGAACTGCTTCACCAACAGGAATGGGATTTCTTCTTTCAACCATTTTATCAGCTCCTATAGAGACATCATTATCCTTATATTATAGGTGTATTGATGTTGATTTCATATAATATAGCTCACACTAAATTTCTATTATTTGTCTATAATTTTCATAAGTGTGATTACAGTCACCAGCTAACAATGAAATATCGTTTATGCTGTATATGTAAATAAAGCTTGATTAGGAGGATTATCATGACCATGGCTTTTTCAGAAACAACATTAGTAAAGGATATAGTTAATGAACAACCGAAAACAAGTGATGTATTTAAACGCTATCGTATAGATTTTTGCTGCGGCGGAAACATTCCATTAATAACGGCTGCAACCGAGCTGTCCGTTAACATGGAGCAATTAATGGCAGACTTAAACGAAGTATATGTTAAAGAAGAAAATCAAAAGGACAATATGGAAGTATGGACGGACAGTTCATCTGAAGAAATTATCAACCATGTCATGCAGCATTATCATGTTCCATTATTAGATGAACTTACCCAGTTAAGTCCATATGTAACAAAGGTAGCAAAGGTACACGGTGATCATCACCCTGAGCTATTGAAGGTATATGAGCTATTCTATGAGTTCAAGAAGGAAATGATTGAACATACAGCAAAGGAGGAAGACACAGTTTTCCCATTGCTGAAACAATTAGAAGATCCTGAAGTTCCTAACCGCGAAGAGATTATTAACTACATTAAAGAACTTGAGAAGGAACATGACCACGCTGGGGGACTTTTAAGACAGCTAAGAGAAACGACATCTGATTATGAGCTGCCACTGGATGCTTGCGGAACGTATACGCTCGTGTACAAGCGTCTTGAAATGCTTGAAGGACAAACATTCATGCATGTACATTTGGAAAATAACATTTTATTCCCAAGATATTTTTAATCATAATGTTGCGAAAGGAAATCGGCGATTGGTTGCCGATTTCTTTTTTTTATAAAAAAACATCCCAGACTAGGCAGGGATGTTTAACCACCAATATAGGACATCTCAATTTTCTTACGATTTTTTGCTGTTTCTTCAGTCCGTTCGTCTGAATAACGGTCTTTTCTACCGCTCCAAATATCGATGATTCTGTTTCTTATTTCAGCTTCTGACGCACCGTTCCTCATAAACGCCTTCATATCATGCCCATCTCCATTAAACAGACAGGTGAAAATCTGTCCATTTGCTGACAGTCTTGATCGCGTGCAGCTTGAACAAAAGGATTCCGATACAGATGGAATAAACCCTACATCCACATTTGTCCCTTCATATCGATAACGTTTGGCAACTTCGCCATAATAATCAGGATCAACAGCGTCCAATAGGAAGTGCTCCTTTAAGATTTCATAAATTTCCTTCTTTGTGAAAACATCATCCATTCTCCATCCATTTGTGCTGCCAACGTCCATATATTCTATAAACCGAAGCTGTAGTCCGTGTTCTTTGCAAAATTTTGCCATCGGTACGATTTCAGATTCATTTAATCCCTTTTTTACGACCATATTAATTTTTACGAAGAGTCCTGCCTCTTGGGCAGCCTTAATTCCATTGAGAACTTCTTGAACCGCAACATTTCTGCCATTTATTTTTCCGAATAACTCGTCATTTAATGAATCTAAGCTAACATTTACCCGTTGTAACCCGGCTTCCTTTAAATCATTTGCAAGCCTTGGAAGCAAGACTCCGTTTGTCGTTAATGCGAGATCCTTTAGCCCATCTATTGCCGCAAGCTTTTTCACGAGAATCGGCAAATCCTTTCGAAGCAATGGTTCTCCGCCTGTAAGTCTGATTTTTTCTACACCAAGATCTACAAATATTTTCGCAAGAAGTTCAATTTCCTCATATGTTAATAGTTCGCTTTTCGGCAAAAAAGCAAAATCCGGTCCAAATTTCTCTGCAGGCATACAATACGTGCAGCGAAAATTACAGCGGTCAATTACCGAAATCCTCAGATCTCTTAGTGGTCGATTCAATTGATCTTTAACGATTGATTTTTTCATCCTATCAACTCCATTGAGGGTGACCTCTTTTGAAACATTGTAGCATACTATATGCCTTTATTAGGCCTTTCAGTTAAATTTAGTTAAAAAAGCCAAAGAGGGGAACTTTAGTAATTGGGCAAAGTTTAACTCATATAATACTTAATATAATATGCTCTTTCAAAAAATTATATACAGTTTGAAGAGTGAGTATAGACCAACTACCAGAGTCACCTTTTTTATCCAACTTTTAAGATGTTGCTTTTTTCCTTAATGTTTTTGGAATGTATACGCAGAAAGGTTCACTTTCCATATAATCTCCTGTGACTGCATACGCACGGGAACGAGAGCCGCCGCAAACATATCTAAATTCACATACTCCGCACTTGCCTTTGTATTGATCTGGATTTCTTAAATTCTTGAATATAGGTGATTCCCTATAGATTTCAGCTAAAGGCTGCTCCCTTACATTCCCTGCTTTAATTGGCAGGAGCCCGCTTGGGTAGACGTCTCCAATATGTGAAATAAATACGAAGCCATTTCCGTCATTGACGCCTTTAGGAGCTCTGCCAAGACCATCAATGGACCCAGTTAATCCTTGTTGAGTCAAAGCATCTAAATATTTAATGTCACCGTTTTGTGCATGTTCCTCTCTCATTTTATTCTGAATAACAACACGGCGATAATGCTGGGCTGCTGTTGTTTTTATATCAAAGGATACCCTTTTACTTAAATCATATAGCCACTTAAATACCTTTTCATGTTCAACAGGTGAAATCATATCACTTTCCTGTCCCCTGCCAGTTGGAACTAGGAAAAAGACACTCCAGAGAACACATTTCAAATCTTCTACAACCTTCGCCATCTCATCTAAGTAATCAATATTATAACGAGAAATAACAGTATTTATTTGAACAGGTATTTCAAGCTCATGCAAATACTTAATTCTTTCTATTGTTAAATCAAACGATCCTGCTGTTCCTCGAAAATGATCATGAATCTCAGGAGTTGGACCATCAAGACTGAAAGCCCAGCGTGATAATCCTACTTCCTTTGCTTTCTCAATTGCTTCTTTTGTCACATTTGGAGTAGCACTCGGGGTCATTGAAACACGGACACCTTTGTCCACTGCATATTTCGCAATATCAAAAACATCCTCCCTCATCAATGGGTCACCACCGGTAAAGACAAGCATCGGATTATTCATGTCATAGATTTGATCAATTAATGCCTTTCCTTCTTCAAATGATAATTCACGGGGATCTCTTCTATATTGAGCCTCTGCCCGGCAATGAAGACATTTTAACTGACATGCTCTAGTTAATTCCCAAATCACAATAAAAGGATCTTTATTAAAATCGCGGCTAAAGGACATTAGAATCCTTCCTCTCTTATTTCACTATTTCCATTGCAATTTATCGCAAGGATTTTTATCTAAATATTGATTGCAATTGTAGTATAAGGGATAATGCAGAATAAATTAGTGAGAAATCTCACATTGAGGATTATTGGATGAGCTGGATTATTCTTATCCAGTCAAATATACTTGCCGGCTTGGAGTATTTGGACAGGTTTTCGCCCAAACACAAACCTGTCCAATAACTAATTTGATAATTATGTTTACCAAAAATAAAAACAGCAAGAGCATAAGCCCCTGCTGTTTATGATATCGTAATGACTTCATATTTAGATGCAAGATCAATAAATGCTGGCATCCCGCTTATTTTACCGGCAATTAATTTATTTTCTACACCGTAATAGTCTACACAAGTTTTGCATGCAATTACTTCTACTCCCTTTTCCTCCAGCTCTTTAAGATGAACTGAAGCAAAGGATTGTTCAGTTAATGCAAATACACCGCTATTCATGCAAAAAATCGCTGCAGGTAATTCCTCTCTTTGCTTTAACAATGTAAAAAAGGTTTCAAGAACGCCTTCACCAAGCTCCTTATCCCCTTTTCCAAGCTGATCTGAGCTAACTAGAATGACTTTATTCTTCATCAGCCTCTCACCTCTAACGAACCCCTAAAGCAATCTTGGCATATCGAGACATTCTATCCTTAGACCATGGCGGATTCCAGACAATATTTACTTCCGTCTCTTTCACTTCTGGAATATCTGCTAGAGCACTCTTTACATTTTCTACAATTGTTCCAGCAAGAGGACAGCCCATTGACGTTAAAGTCATATCAACGGTCGTCTTTCCCTCTTCATCCATCTTAACATCGTATACCAATCCAAGATTAACGATATCCACACCAAGTTCTGGGTCAACTACTAGCTCTAGAGCACCCATAATACTATCTTTTACCTCTTGATCCATCTGCTATAACACTCCTTCTTCTATGTTTCTAATTATTATCTTATCAAAAATAATCTTGAATATAAATGACGGGCATCACATCAGGCAGTAAATTTACTTTATAAATAAGTTTCAAACCATTTTACTGTTTCCATAACCCCTGTCGTACTCACTTTATGACCAGCTTTCTCATCACTAATAAATGAAAGATTTTCCGGTTGTTTATCGTATAAAGGTTTAATCGTTTCATAAAAATGAAAGGCAGGTGAATAAGGAACGACCGAATCCTGTTTGCCATGCCAGAATAGCAATGGTCTATTTCCAAGTTTATCAGTCTGCTTACTTAAATCAAGTTCTCTAATTTTGTTCATCAAATGAGCCATTTCATCATTAGTGAGTGGAATGTCAACTCCATAACGTTGAAGTTCATCTATTTGGTGCAAGGCAAACTTCTCATAGTAAGGCATACCCATTAAGCTTGCGGCCACTTTTATCCAAGGGTATTGAGTAAGGGCACCTAATGTGACAATTCCCCCCATTGAAGTCCCAACAACACCTACTCTACTAGGGTCTATCAATTGCTCATCTTCGAAGGAACTTTTTACGATCTCCAATTCTTCGATTGTTCGAATGATGATCTCCCAGAAATGTAAATTCAGTTCGTTTCCCGACAATCCAGTACTCCTTTCACCATGGTAGAGTGCTTCAGGAAGGATAACACGAAACCCTTTTTCAGCTAGTAAGTAAGCATAGTGCAGATTAAATTCCTTCCTGCTTGTAAAACCGTGAATAAAGATGATAGATGGAAGTTTTTCTTCCCAATTATTCGAATCCGCAATATGCAGAAAGGGGATTTCGTTTATTTTGGAATTTTTTACGGTAATCATTGTAAAGCCTCCTAATGTTAAGCCAACCTATATATTATGTTAAGTTTAAAATAAATCGTTATTTTTTTATTAGAAAAACTTGGCGTTTGCCAAGAACTCAGGCAAATGCCTTAGCTTTTCTTATGCGATATCTGAATAGAAATATACTCTTATTTGCAAGTTTAGATTAAAACAATAAAAAACTTTAACCTTCCTATTAGCCAAAACAAACGAATATTTGTTAACATAGTGTTTATAGTTATTTTTTTGGTTTTAAACATTTTTATGATGGGTACGAGAGTAGGAACATTTCTCATTTAGTGTACCATGAGGACTTTCTTTTTTCTAAAGCTTTACACTTGAAATAGAAAAAATTGTATAAAGAAGGTGTTGTTATTATGGCAGAAAAGCATTTGATCGCGCTAGACTTAGATGGTACGTTGCTAAAGGATGATAAGACAATATCATTAAAAACAAAAAAAGTGATTCAAAAAGCCCGTGAAGAAGGGCATATTGTCATGATTGCAACCGGAAGACCTTTTCGTTCAAGTGAAATTTATTATAAAGAAATGAATCTTGATACTCCAATTGTTAATTTCAACGGAGCTTTTGTGCATCATCCAAAGGATAAAAAGTGGGGAGTTTATCATACACCGCTAGAAGTAAATATTGCTAAAGAAATTGTTGAGGGATGCAGTTCCTTTCATTTTCATAACATTATTGCAGAGGTCATTGATGATGTTTACTTCCATTATCAAGATAAAAAGCTTATAGAAATATTTGGCTTCGGTGAGCCGAATGTGACGACTGGTGATTTGCGCAATTTTCTAAATGCCTCTCCTACAAGTATGTTAATTCATACCGATCAGGAGCATGTGCAAACGATTCGTGATCATCTATCGAGCCTCCATGCTGAAGTCATTGACCACCGAAGCTGGGCGGCCCCGTTTCATGTTATTGAAATAGTAAAGGCGGGATTAAATAAAGCTGTAGGGCTGAAAAGAGCAGCTGATTACTTCCAGATTCCTGCTGATAGAATTATCGCTTTTGGCGATGAGGACAATGATCTGGAAATGCTTGAATTTGCAGGATATGGAATCGCTATGGGGAACGGAATAAATGAGGTTAAATCAGTGGCAAAAGATGTTACCTTAACAAATGAAGAAGACGGTGTTGCCGTTTATTTAAATGAATTATTAAATTTGAAGCTATAATTATGCCTCATCTTAGAAAAAAGACCAAGATATTCCCCTTTTTAAAAGATTCGATTAGAGTATACTAATTAACGAGGCAGCAGATGAGCTGTTTCAACAACTTCTTTTCTGGAGGGGATTCGATTGGGTAGACGTAATAAATCGAAACGCTTTGTACAGCAGGGTGTAGATTCCGTTACTAAGCATTCAGAACGTATCCCTTATCACACAACATATGCAGAGGCTGAGGCAGAGAAAATGGCTAATGTGAAAGATTCTTCTATTGGAGGAGCTTAATATGGGGAATAGACTATTTCAAGAAGCGAAACAATCTGTAAATATGGCAAAAGCGGCATTCCCCTCTGAGCAGGCAAGCGCGGTTGCTGTAGCCAAAAACGCCTTAAGTTCTGCCTACGCAAACTCGACAAGAGCAGAGCAGGAACAGTTAGCAGGCATGCAGCAAGCGTTAGATGAAATTCCTTCAAATCCTCAATCATAACAGAAACAACAAGCTGACATTCTAAGTGTCAGCTTGTTGAATTTTTTCTAAGATTACTGGAAGTTCATTTATCATTTGTCCTTCTTTATTTCGCTCATATAAATAAAGAATAATCGTCCCGCTCACTGGGAAATCCTCTTCAGTAATATTAATTTCTATTTTAATTTTTGACCATGAAGGAAACTTTTCCTTCGTTTCCTGCTTCTTTTCGGAAATAAATTCAGTATGTCCATCCTCAACTATATAGAAAGATTCTCCACTTTTTGAACGCGCTTCCCCAGTTACTGTGTAACTCCCTTTCTCGCCGCTTACTTGTATTGTTCGAAATGCTTCGTTTTCCTTGGCTGCCTCCTCCATTTCTTTATAGCTAACCAAAGAATTATTAATCATTTCCTCAGCATATGGCGAAAAGGAACCAATCATGAATAAATAAGAAATAAGAATCTGAAGCATTTTATCCCTCCAAATGCATATTAATCCTTGCGGAAGAAGCCTAATACACCAACAGTTTGCACAATATTAGTAAAAGCATTTGAATCTATCTCTTTTATTATTCTTTCTAAATAAAATAATTCATAACGAGTGATAACAATCATGAGCATTTCCTTTTCCTCATTAGTAAATGAACCTTTGGCAGGTACAATGGTAATTCCTCTAAGCAGTTTTTCATGAATGACTTTTTTCATTTCATCTGATTTTTTCGTAATGATCATAACCGTTAGTTTCTCATGTCTCGTGTGAATGGCGTCAATAACCCTTGTTGACACGTAAAGCGTCACAATTGTATACAATGCCTTTTCCCAGCCGTAAAGGGCACCAGCTGTTATAATGATAATCGAATTTAATAGAAAGAAATACGTGCCAATCGGTTTATCATTTAAACGTGAAAGGACCATTGCAATAATATCCATTCCACCTGTTGACGCTCCCCATTTTAAAGTTATTCCTACTCCAACAGCTCCAATCACTCCACCAAAAACTGCATTTAATAAGATATCGTTCGAAAACTCCTTTACAGGAATCACTTCTAAAAAGATCGACATAGCCAGAACACTGATAAAACTAAATAGCGTAAAGGACCTTCCTACCTTCATCCAGCCTAGAAGAGCAACTGGAACATTTAAAACAAATAGGAAAATTCCAGTAGAGATTCTCCCTTCAAATATGCTGGATAAAAGCTGTGCAGCACCTGCAAATCCGCTGGAATAAATATTCGCTGGAATTAGGAAGAAGTTCATAGCAATCGCCGCGAGAAACGCACCAATTAATACGATGATTAATTTCTTTGTTCTTAACCAAATCATATGTGATCACCTACCTAAATTATAAGTATTACCCAAAAATGGTATTTATATTGTCTTTTTGTCCTATTTTCTATAAACTTAAGAATAAACAGTATGGAAAGCAGGTGAATATGTATGTCAGTAAAAATTTTGACAGACAGTGCAAGTGATTTACCTTTAAGTTTTTTAAAAGAAAATAATGTAACACTATTTCCATTAAAAGTTCACTTAGATGATACTGAATATGAAGATTTAGTTACGATAAACCCAAAAACAGTTTATGAAGCAATCCGTGAAGGTAAAGTGCCGAAAACGTCCCAAGCTTCTCCTCTAGCCTTTGAAGAAGCTTTTACAAACATGGCAAAAAATAATGAGGATGGAATTTATATTGCATTTTCATCAGAATTATCAGGTACATACCAAACCGCCGTTATGATGCTTGACCAAGTAAAGGAAACCTATCCTGATTTCAACCTAACTATTGTTGATACGAAATGTGCTTCACTTGGATTTGGCTTAATTGTTAAAGAAGCTGTTAAATTAGCTAAAGAAAACGCATCCAAGGAGACTATTTTAGAAGACATTACATACCGCTGTAAGCATATGGAGCATTTATTTACGGTCCACGACCTCGATTATTTAGCAAAAGGCGGACGTGTTTCAAAGGCTTCTGCATTTTTGGGCGGGCTGCTTAATATCAAGCCGTTACTGAATGTTGAAGATGGCAAGCTAGTTCCGATTGAAAAACATAGAGGAAAAAAGAAACTCCTTCGCCGCATTATTGAATTAATGAAAGAAAGAGGCGAAAACTTTGATCGTCAGGTCATAGGTATTAGTCATGCGGACGATGAAGAAACTGCTTTTGAAATAAAAGAACTAATCGTACAGGAATTTAACGTTAAAGAAGTTTTCATTTCCTCTATTGGGGCTTCCATTGGCTCCCATACTGGGTCCGGGACAATCGCTATCTTCTTTTTAAATAATGTAAAATAACACTTATCAATCCCTGCGAATACTCCTTTTCATTTTTACAGACAATATGATTAGGCTAGCCTTCTATTGAAGGTTGTCTAATCATATTGAATTTGTGAATATATGGAAAGGAGTATTCATATTATGCCCCGTACTTCTGATAATGATAAAAAAGCGAAGGATAATAATGCCCTCAGGCATGAAAAAAATATGATGCGTGAGAAAAACCGTAAGGCAGGAAAAAACCAGTACTCTAAAACAACTGATCACCTATAAAGTGAAACTTCAATCAGTGGGGGTTTTCCGACGCACAGGACGTGCTAGTGCCGACGTTGCCACAGGACGTGGCGTTCTTAGTCTGTGTTCGTATAATCGGGCCTTTACGGGCTGTTGATCCCCCACTTTGAAATTTTTGTTTTACTCACCTTCTTGAAATGGGGGTCTTACAGCCCGTTAATCTGCGACAAAATAAACGAGCAAGCACAGCTTGCTCGTTTATTTCTTCATATAAGTCCAGCCTTCTTCTTGATAGATTTTCCCTTCCTTCATCAACCGCCCTAATGCACGTTTGAAGGAGGCTTTACTAAGCTGAAAGCGATCCTGTATATCCTCTGGAGCGCTTTTATCACTATAAGGCATAGCCCCGTTGCGCAATTGTAAATAGGAGAGGATTTTTTCAGAATCCTCATCAAGTGCCTCTTGTTTTCTCGGCGCTAAAGAAACATTGATCGTTCCATCCTCTTTTACATCAATTATTCTGCCTTCAATCTTTTCTCCGAGACGCGGTTCTGTTTTTCGCTGAGACTCATGGATAAAACCTTTAAACCCTTCGGCCGTATAAACCCAGCTTCCAACCTTTGCTGTTCGATAAATATGGCCATGAATGTTTTTATTAAAATCTTGTCTTGTAGCCTTTATCGACATTTGCTCGATTATTGGGTCTGTGGCAACTTTTACATAGATGCGACTATTGCGGTTCACTCTTAACGTTATATAAAGCAAATCGCCGACTTTTGGCCAAACTGACCGATGGACAGGAAGATCTTCTTTTCCAAGGAGCATATCTTTTTTTATTCCGATATTGATGAAAACACCAATTTCCTGTTTTTCATCACTAACAACTGCCCAGCCATAAGATTCTGTTGTAATCTCAGGGATCGTTGTTGTAGCTGCTGCTCTTCCCATAGAATCCGTGTATAGAAAAACTTCAATCTCTTGGCCTTCTTCCAGCTGCATATCAGTATCGTTTTTGTGTAAGAGAACATCCTCTTCGCCATCTGATAAAAAGTAGCCAAATTCAGCTGGCCTTTCAACTGTTAGCTTTACAGTACGGCCAATATAATCTTTTATAGGCATTATTCATTCATCCTTCTAAATTTTATTAATAATCATCTATATTATATAAGACAATATCTCCTAAAGTTGTTGGGACTGCTATATTTTACTATAATTATAAGTAAAGTAAAACCTCTTTTCAAAAGGACATCATGATTATTGATAGCTTTTTGAAAAGAAACGAAGCTTAAGGAGGCAATTATGTCTAAAGAGAGTTCATTTGATATTGTATCCAAGGTTGACTTTTCAGAAGTTACCAATGCTATTAGTATTGCCATGAAAGAGATTCAAACCCGCTATGATTTTAAAGGAAGCAAAAGCCACGTTTCTCTGGACAAAGAGGAGCTTGTACTAATTTCAGACGATGAGTATAAGCTTGGTCAGCTTAAAGATGTGCTATTAAGTAAAATGATTAGAAGAGGCATTCCAATAAAAAATTTAGATTATGGAAAAATTGAAGGGGCTTCAGGAGGAACAGTACGGCAAAGAGCCAAGATTGCCCAAGGAATCGATAAGGAAAATGCAAAGAAAATTAATACACTCATTAAAAACAGCGGTTTAAAAGTAAAAAGCCAAATACAAGATGATCAAATTCGAGTTACTGGAAAAAACCGTGACGATCTGCAACAGATCATTGCCGCTATTAAGGAAGCGAGCCTAACCGTAGAGGTGCAGTTTGTTAATTACCGTTAATAAAATCTATAGTAAAAGCCAAAGGAAGAAATTTCCTTTGGCTTTTACTATTTAACTATTCCTGGGACCGTTTCTTTTTAGATCTTCTCCATACAGCTATGATAAACGCAATAAAGGCACCCCACACAATAATAGTTGCAGTTACATAGGGAAGATTCATCCCAGATTTTTGGGATAATACATATATTTCAGCTTCTTCCCGATCAATAAAAATCTTATATTGATGATCATTGTTCTTTACTAGATCATTCGTTAATAAGCCTCTCAGCTCTTTATCATCAGCAAATTCATCTTCATTTATCGTAACATGACGAGATTCAGAACTATTGTTAATAACAATAACAGTCGTTTCATCATTATAAGTACGTTTGTAAGCAAGAACACCATTTTCCTCGGCAATCAGCTTCATCTCTCCCCTGGTTAGGCTAGGGAAATTATTACGCAGTTTTCCCAGATTTGTGATGTAATCAATTAAATCCTTATCTGTTCTGAAATCCATCTGTTTATGATTATCATGCCCTAAACCGCCATCCAAGGCTATTTCACTGCCATAATAAACGATAGGAATTCCCGGCGAAGTATAAAGATAGGTTAAAGCAAGCTTCCATCTTGGACCAGGATGCTGATTTTGTTCAACCATATCCCTCGTATACCGTACTAATTTATGGTCATCCATTAATGAGCCCATTAAATATGGGTTTTTGTAGGTTGACATCAATTCATCTTTGCGAGTTTTTAGTTCATTTTGTGGTTGATCAACTTGGTCAAAGGCTGGCCTTAATGTTTCGGTTAATGGAAAGTCCAGAAATCCATCAATTCCAGTTTCCTCATATTCAGAAATGAAATGAGGATCATTTGACCTTACTTCACCGAGTAAATAAAAATCCTTCTTTGCAGCTTTAGACTGTTGAACAAAATCAGTAAGGAATTTTTTTGAAACCCCATCGACTTCATCAAGGTAATACCCGTCTATATCCGTTTCATTAATCCACCATTTTGCAGCATCCAGCAAATAGCCCTGAACTTCTGGATTATCGTGATTCAAGCTAGGAAGTTCATTTAGCCACTCATTTCCCAGATCCTGCTGAATTGGTGATTGCTCGGTTTTAAACCAATCCTTCTTAGTAGGATCCTTTAGCCATTCATGTTTTGTGCCAACATGATTAATAGGGAAATCCATCATCACTTTCAAATTTCGTTTATGAATTTCTGTCACAAGCATTTTAAATTCATCGATAGTACCAAAATGCTCCTCAGTATTGTAAAAGTCTTTAACCCAATACCCATGATATCCGTTTTCTTCATTATCAAAAATTGGTGTCAGCCAAATAGCTGTAAAGCCCATATCCTTTATGTAATCGAGCTTTTTAATGATTCCTTGGAAATCACCGCCATGGAAGCTTTGCGGATCCTTTACATTCACATGATAATCATTTTTAAAATCCCCATTATCAAATCGATCCACCATTAAAAAGTAAACGGATTCATCTTGCCATTTTCGATCTTCTTTTTCAACTGCTCCTACAGGCTGAGCGTAAAAAAGAAGCAACGGAATTAAGATAAGAGTCCACACTCTTTTTACCATCTCCGCTCCTCCCCCCTCTTTAAACAAACAAGCTATTATGCAACTCCTATAGATTAGCCTTTTTTCCCTTGTGCAGTCAAATATTTGATGTGAAATTACCTAGTTTTCTGCGATTTATCCAAATGAAATTAGGTGTTTATCCATTTCATAAAACCGATTGTGAGAATATGCTTTTTATAGGGGAAACTTTTTTATCCATAATGAATGAAGAATTATTTAGATCTGGTTATAAAATGAGAGGAAACTGTCTAAAAAGATTGTTGAGGGAATCAGATGGAGGTTTATTATGAATAGACAGCAGCGAACGAAACTGATTGAATATCAAACACGTGCCTATACCGAAGGATCTATTGAATATATTAATGATCAATGGGTTTTCTTTGATAAAGAAACGGATGAAGCATCATTATTGGAAGAATTCCTCCACCAGGAAGTAGAGATTTTTCGATTTAAACGCTGGAAAAAAGGGATATTATCTGAAGATGGGAAACTCGCAGTGGACAAAGAAATCCTTCTTTTGAAAGATCAAGACTCTGTAAGAATTAGAAAGCACCTTGTATTTTCATTAGAAAAATTACTAGAGGGAATGAATGATGATGCTTTTTTCCAATTTATCACAACATTAAATTCCTTGAGGTTCTCTATATATGATTGCATCTACTGCTATAATCAGCTCTCCTTCCTTGATCGAAATGAGAGAAAAAGCGGTGTTAATTTTATCGTATTTGACAACCAGGAACATATTTGCAGTGTACAGCATCATTTTAGTTACTTCGAAAAAATGAATGACCGCTTTGAATTTACATTAAATAGCGGAAAAAGAATGGTGATTGAGAAAATATCATCTTAACAAAGAAAAGTATAAGCGCCTTCGGAACATCAAAAGGCGAATGTTCCTGCGATGAATATTCGCTGATGCTTTCCTTTGTGGTCACCCCCGACAAGCACAAGACGAGCCTCACGGAAAGGCGAGCTCTACCTTTCAGGATTGGCTTGGAACCTCGAGGTCGACAAAAACGCGACGTCCTCCCAAAAGCTTCACTTTTGGTCGTGCGATGATTACGCTTCCGAAGCTTTCCTTGTCCTGTCGCATTGTCGACACTAGTACGTCCTGTACGTTGGGGGTAGGCGCTGGAACTAGACATAAAAGGTGACTCCTAAGAGCCACCTTTTTGTTATGTTATTTCTACTTTTTCCTTTAATCCTTTTTCAAATTCAGTTATGTTTAGCGGTTTATGAATATAGAAGCCTTGAGCATAATGGCAATTTAATTCTTTCAGAAGTTCAATTTGTTCCTTCGTTTCGACTCCTTCAGCCACTACCTTCACTTCTAAGCCATGCCCCATTGTAATAATTGCCTTCACAATAGCAATATCATACGTATCCACGCGCAAATTATTTATGAATGAACGATCAATTTTTAAAGTGTTAATAGGCAAATCCTTTAGGTAGCTTAATGAAGAATAACCTGTTCCAAAGTCATCGATCGACACCTTAACTCCGAGTTTTTGAAGCTCCCTCATGATCGGAATACTATAATCAATATTCGTTAGCATTGTACTCTCTGTCAGCTCAAGTGTTAAATACTGAGGCTCTAGTTTGGATTCGCTTAAAGCTTGTTTTACATCATTCATAAAGCCTGGCTGCTGAAACTGGTATGCTGACACATTCACTGCAACTGATAACTGATTACTTCCAAGTGTTTGCCACTTTTTATTCTGCAAACAGGCTGTCCGTAGCACCCATCTTCCAATCTCTTGAATAATGCCCGTCTCTTCTGCAAGAGGGATAAAATCTGCTGGAGATACGAGACCAAGCTTAGGATGATTCCACCGAATAAGCGCTTCACTGCCAAAGATTTTCCCGGATTCTAAATCGATTAACGGCTGAAACATTAGATAGAATTCATTTTTCTGCAAAGCTTTACGTAAGTAGCTCTCGAGCTCGAGTCTACTCAGCGCCTGCTCATTCATTTCAGTCGAGAAAAAAGTAATTTGATTTCCACCCTTGTCTTTTGAACGATTTGTCGCAATATCGGCATTTTTCAGAAGCTCATGTTCATCTGTCCCATCCTCTGGATAAAAACTGACCCCAATACTTGCGGTAACAAAGAATTCTTGATTTTCATGGTGAACTGGTTTTGAAATTTCCAATAAAATAGATTTCGCTGCTTTCATTACCTCTTCTACTTGCGCTTCCTTTGTGAGTATGACTGTAAACTTATCTCCTCCAAATCTCCCAATGTATGATCCGCTCGGGAGAACTTTTTCAATTCGAAAAGCTATATCCTTTAAAATCATATCTCCCGCAAAATGTCCAAGGCTATCATTGATTAACTTAAAACGATCAATGTCGATAGAAAGTACGGAAAGCATGCGCTTTTTCCGTTTTGCCCGCTGAAGCATTTGTTCAAGCTGCTCAGTAAATCTCATTCGATTTGGAAGTCCTGTATCATGGTCAAAATTCGCTAGTTCTGTAATCTTTTCTTCGATCTTTTTTTGCTCTGTCATGTTTTTTCCAATAACATATATTCCGACACATTCGCCATTAACTGTAATGGGAATATTTTTAAATTGAAATAAATTCATTTCCCCTGATTTGGATATGAGAGTAGCATTATAGTATTGTTCTTTGCCCTTTATCGCTCTGAAAAAGTGCATTCTTACCTTTGGGATGTCCTCGCTTAATACAATTTTAAAAGATGATGCACCCATTATCTCATCATGACGATAGCCAAACATGTCGTCAAATGCAGGATTCACATTTGTAAAGTGTCCTTGTAAATCAGTTGAATAAACAATATCTGTATGATTATTAAAAAGAGATTGATGGTATTGCTCAGAAATAGTCAAGCTTTCATGCAATTGCTGAAAATCTTCTTGCGAGGATTCCATCAAACGTGTAAGTGATGCTAAGGTTTTCAACTGTTCAGGCATCGAATATTTAAATGAAAGACCACGATTCTCCCGCTTTTCAAGCGATTGTTCTGACAGTGATAAGTACGTAAGAGATTGGCCTCCAAGCTGGGCCTTTCCTTCGTTTCCCGCTAATACCTCCCCATTTGAGAAGAAACCATTAGCTGGAGCAATACTCTGAAGCATCATTAGTTCTTTTTCTGAAAAATCTCGGGCAAACCGTTTTCTCGATAAGCTATTGTAGACAAAAATAGTTTCTACCGTCTTTTTTGCTAATTGCCTAAACCCCTGTAATGTTTGATCAATAGTTGCTTCTATATCTGGGAAGGAGAAAGTAAGTTTATCTCCTTCGGACACATTCCTGCTGACACGAATGGCCCCATTTTTCAAAATATCCATTATAAATAAAGAAACTTTCCCATCTTTTTGACTAACCATGAAAGG
This sequence comes from Bacillus sp. JJ1532, assembly GCF_036965085.1. Classification (NCBI taxonomy): domain Bacteria; kingdom Bacillati; phylum Bacillota; class Bacilli; order Caryophanales; family Bacillaceae; genus Bacillus; species Bacillus sp. JJ1532. The sequence goes on along the minus strand of NZ_JBALOW010000015.1, from coordinate 107,042 downwards.
GAATTCAAATCTTGAATTAGAAATATCTTTAATAAAGCCTTCGCCCAAATAATGTTTTAAGATTTGCAAAGGTTTTTTCTTATCTAATGAATAGACAATATCACCATTCGACTTCGTAACGGCAAAAGCCTTTCCAACTTCCTGCCATTCAAAATGGCTTTGGACCTGTGCAAAAAGCTGTTTGCTTCGAAGGGCTACTCCTGCAACTCCCTGGCTCGTCAAATCCTCTCCCGCTATTGAAAAGGAATCTGAATTCGCTCGTGTATTTCCTGCAAGACCGCCTGACACGATAAGCTGCGGATTACCATCAAGGATCCCTTCTAATAGTGATTGAGAATCGATTTTATCTCCAACAGGAAAAATAATCAGTACTTTCGTATCAAAATCGATAATTTGCTCAGCTAACCTTTTTCCCATGTCATAACTGTTTTCAAAAGATTCCTGATGAAGCAAAGTAGACTTTACTTCTGTTTTATCAAATACAGTAAAAGAAAGAATCGTCTTATTTTCTGTGATATTTCCTTCAAAAATCTCACCAGATGCTGAACACCCAATAACTGCAGCAAGAGGCACCATTTTTTTTATGATGCTTTGCAAGTTAAATAGAGAATCCCTGTCTTCTATCCCTGAAAAAACTTGAACAAGGAGGCTAGGGTATTCTTTTAGTTCATGCATATCTATAAAGCTATTTAATTGATGTTCATCTTCATAAATACATGTTATTGTTTTCGCCATAGCTCCACCACTAATTCTGTTACATATTTATATGATAAAAATACCATAAAAACCGAAATGTTGATATGTCTAAAAAAAGAAAAAGCTGCCTTTTTAGCAGCTTTTTACTAGAAAATTGACAATTTTTATCAAAAAATGTTTTACATGAGGAAAGTTAATGGAAGTTTAACAAATCCTAAGTAAAGAACGAGGATAAAAGTTATAAGGAACAATAACCAAAACATTGTAGTTTTCTTTCCCTTAACCGAACGGACAATAATCATTTCCATCATACCGATTACTACAATTCCAAGTAATGACTTTAGGATATAAAGCGAACTGATGTTAATTTTACTTAATATTACTACACCTGTAATAATAATTAATAAATAGAAAAGCCTTAATACCATTTGAACTACTTTCAAGGCTCTAGCTTTTCCGCTCTTATGTAATCCTAAAGCTACAAAGAATAATACAAGTGCTAAAACCCATGTTGTTATGTGTGCGTGAATCATCGAATGGCCCCCTTAACTAAAATCGATACAATCATATCATATTTGGAGAAAAAAATGTAATTCACACTATTATCATAGGAGAAATACCATCCAATTGTCCAGCCAAATATTTCTAGGCACAATCTGTATATAGGCACATAGGATATAAAGAGAAATTAGCGTAAAGGATGTCAAAGATGCCAGCTATCGTTGGAGTCGTTCAGGTCGTTTCTATTGGGAGCAGCGGAGTATTTCATATCGGAGATGTTTATAAGATCATGCCACTAGCCAATGCGAAAACATTTTCTGGTGCAGGTTCCTTTAACACAGGTGATGGTCTAACTATTTATAATCAACAGAGCAGTACGAACACCTATGATTCAGACAGTTTGGATCAAGGAATTTTATTAAATGTTTAATAGTAGGGTGAAGAGAATGAACTTCTACATTAATCAATCCATTCATATTAATTTCATAAAGATCGGCGGTATTACTAACTCCTCAGTATTGCAGATAGGCAGTGCTGGCATTATTAAACCCGCTTCCTATCTATATAATACAGGAGGATTTACAGGGCCTGCTCCTCATCACCTCCTGCCTGGGGTAGGTGTTATTAGCGGAGAACCAACGCTAGAAGCACCTGCAGTGCCTTTACATTCTGCAGGAAGATAATGTGTGGCAATGATGTTCCGAAAAAAGTGAGGTGGTATGGATGGATCAGACATTATACTCTTACCTGCAAAAAATGCATATTTTTATAGAAGCACAAGAAAAAAGAATTATTTACCTGGAAAAAAAGGTAAGAGAATTAGAGAAACAGACGCAGGAATTGAAGACACGACCACCAATAACTGTAGATAGAATTGAATATAAATTCGACCAATTGAAGGTTGAATCATTAGACGGAACACTAAATATTGGATTAAATCCATCCGAACTTCAGGAAATTGAGGATTTTGCCATTAATAATAAGGGGATTCAGACTCCCTTTCAGCCAAAAGCCCATTTCCAAAGAACAATGGAAATCGAGGATGAAATCAATAAATTTTTGGAAAATGAATTACAGAGCGTAATTGAGGAAACAGCCCTTTCACTAAATAAATCTGTAGATGAATCATATATTTTATTCATTAAGGAAGATATAAAAAAGCAACTGCCTAACCGCATTGATTACCATCTTAAGCAACAACTTGCTGCAACAAACAGGGAACAAGGTACAGTACCTGATTTCAATGAAGAAATATTGGTGAAATTAAAGAAAGAAATTAAAAACGGGGTTCACACCTTTATCAGCCATTTGCCAGAACCAGAGAAAGGAATGGAAACGAATGAATTTTGAAGTGTATAACCGAGATATTTGCGTTGGTAATATTCGAGTTATCGGGGTAGCAAGCTCTTCACTCTTAATGGTAGGAGACACGCAAACAATCCAGCTTGCTTCTGTTTTTGATACGCCTCCTGAATCGTTAATAGTCGGACCATTTGTTCCATTGTCACCGAAGTGATGAGCCATGCTTAGCAGAACCTCAATTGTTGATCAGTTTAAGGCAGATACTCTTATCTTTTCATCTGTTATTGAAATTGGCGATTCAACCTATGTTCATGGATTTTCCCGTGCCCTCGCCGTGCATCGTGAAGCAGATACCTTTTTTGGAAATGAGGGGAATTTCTTATCTTTCAAAGCTTTCACGATAAGCGTTCCCCTCGTCCCCATTGAAGAAGTCATATCTATGCAAACCATGCATTTAAACCCTGCCATTAAGGTTAATAATATTGATATTAATGGGATATCAACATCTTCCGTTGTCCATATCGGCAGCAGCAAGCATATTTCTATGGAAGCAAGAGTTAAGCATATCCGGCAGTTGCTACAGCTTGAATGAAGAGCAAGATGGGAAAATAAAAAAATTGTAAAAGGAAGAGTTCATATGCCAGCCATTGTTGGTCCAGTACAAATTATGAATGTTGATGGCGGTATTGTACAATTTGGAGATGCTCTAAATGTATCGCCTAAAACTAGTGTGAAAACCTATTCTGGCCAAGGTGCATTAAATACCGGCGCATTGATTATTACGAACAATGGTATAAGTGGTACCAATGTCCTTGATACTAACTTAATTGACCAGCCTATTATAGGGAATAATTAAGAAAAGCGGCCGGATAAGGACTCACATCCTTATCCGGTCGCTTCTATAATTTAATAATATGTGCTCCATCAAAAAAGAATAAGTATCTCTCTTGAATGTCTCTTTTTAATATTTGTTCCAAAGCTCTTGCATACATATTAATTTGAACTCGGTAACGGTCCTCCAGTACCGTTTTTGCTTCGTCAATTCCGCCTTTAAAACGGCCGGTAATTTGATCGGTTTTATAGTCAACTAATACGAAGCCGTGTTCATCTTCAAAAAGACAGTCAATGATCCCTTGGATTAACACAGCCTCCTCTTCACCCTTCCATTCCGGATATATATCGCTTGCAGGCAAAGAAATACTGAAAGGAATTTCTCGGTTAATCTCTCTAGCCTGCATCATTCTTTTCCCTAGCTCAGTATGGAAAAACTGCTCAATTAATGAAGGGTCAATGGCTCTAAGCTGCTCTTCTGTCAGCAATTCTTTCTGAACCATTTCATCCATTTTAGCTGCAATTGATTTTACAGTGACCTGTTCTTTAAAGCTAATGTGCTGCATGACCATATGCATGGCAGTTCCCCGCTCTGCTGGAGATAATGACTTTTCTTGCATAAATTGTGGCCGGTTAAATAAAGGCTTTTTGATTGGATGAATGATTTCTAGCCCACTATCTTCTTGGGAAAATATTTCCTTTTGTCTTTTCACTTCAGAAACTGACTGCTTAGAACGATTCTTGGAAGCTTCTAAATGTGAATATTTCCATGATAACTGGTCCTCAACCATACTATTAAATGGCGATTGTACCGGCACTGCTTCACCTGAGAATACCATTTGCAAATAAGTGTCTTTTTCCGTTTCTATCACTTCAACAAGGTTTGCAACCTCTTCACTGTTAATAATCTGAACATTCCATGTTGAAGGATGGTCGGTAATGTCACTGGAAATAAGCGGGCTTACGCTGCTTTCATAATCTCTATGCCTCACTAGTGCTGGACCAACCCAATCAAGAAAGCTTGTCGCAGATGCACGATCAAATTCATTTAAAAGCCAATTTGGATTTTCGGCAGATTGCAGCCATTGGTTTACCTTTTTCTCAGCCTTTTTTACTGAAGATACTAAGTAAAGCTTTTCCTTTGCCCTCGTTAAAGCTACATATAGAACGCGCATTTCTTCAGAAAGCATTTCCATCTTCTTTTTCCTTTTAAAAGCAATTTGTGGAAGAGATGGATACGATATTCGTTTTTCAGCATTTACGTATTTTGCTGCAAATCCGTAATCCTTATCAAGCATATAGGCTTTTTTCAAATCCATCGTATTAAAATTCCGTCCAAGCCCAGCTATAAATACGAAAGGAAACTCAAGCCCCTTGCTGCTATGAATCGTCATCAGGCGAACAACATCCTCCTGTTCACCTAAAGCACGTGCAGCACCGAGATCATCTCCTCTATCCCGCATGCGTTCTATAAATCTTAAAAACCTGAATAATCCTCTAAACGATGTAGCTTCATATTGCCGTGCACGATCATAAAATGCCCGAAGATTCGCCTGTCTTTGTTTCCCGCCAGGCATGCCGCCTACGAAATCATAAAACCTCGTTTCTCTATATAACTGCCAGATGAGTTCAGATAGAGAGCCTTGCCTTGCCATTACGCGCCAATCCATTAGCTGATCAAAGAATGGCCGGACTTTTTCATATAATGATTCAAGCTCCATTGTAGGCTTGTTCTTACAAAATGATTCCACTGCCTCATAAAACGAAGCCTTCTTATGCTGAATTCTAATCTGGGACATGTCCTCCTCAGTTAACCCAACAATAGGGGACCTTAATACAGCTGCAAGCGGGATATCCTGATACGGATTGTCAATTATTTTTAATAGTGACATCATGATGGATACTTCAGTGGCCTCGAAATAACCCGTTGATAAATTTGCATATACAGGAATTCCCTGTTGCTTAAATTCCTCCATGATCTGAGGCGCCCATGTCATCGAGCGCAGCAAAATGACGATATCCCGATACTGAGCCGGACGCCCTGATTTGGTTTTTGGATTGTATACGCCCTTCCGCTCAGAAATGATTTCTTTAATTTTTGCCGCCATAAATCTCGCTTCCAGCTGGGACTGGGCAAGCTCTGCTGCGTCAAACCCTTCCTGCTCTTTGTCCTGCGGCTCTTCCTCTTCCGTCCCTTCTAAATCGATAACCGTTAATTCAATGGGGTAGGAGTCATCTTCTGGATATGGAGCACCTGCTTTCAGCTCCGCGGCTTCGTCATATTCAATTTCACCAACAGAAACGCCCATAATTTGTTTAAAAATATAGTTCGTTCCGTGCAGCACTTCTTTACGGCTTCTAAAGTTTCTGGCAAGATCAATTCTTAAGCCAGCTTCTTCTCCATTTTTCTCAAACCTGTTGTACTTGCTTAAGAATAGATTCGGTTCTGCAAGCCGGAAACGGTAAATAGATTGCTTCACATCCCCCACCATAAAAAGGTTGCCCGAATGCTCTGAGTCCAGGGTCACTAGCTGAAGTATCGCTTCCTGGACCATGTTCACATCCTGATACTCATCAACAAGAACTTCCTTAAACTGATTTCTGCAGGCAACGGCTGCATCTGAAGGTGTTAAAATTCCATCGTCACTCTTTTCAGAAAGTATATATAAACAGAAATGCTCAAGATCAGCAAAATCCACTAAACCTTTTTCTGTCTTTATTTGATTAAACCGAATGGAAAATTCCTTCACAATATAGACGAGTGTCTCAATATGTTGCTTCATTTCCTTCATATCTCGCAGAAAGCTTTCTGGCTTGCGGGCAAAAAGCTCATCCTGAAGATCTTGAATGATTTTTTTGGCCTTATCTCTCAGCTTCTTGGCCTTTTCAATTAATTCGCTATCATACTCATCGCCCTTGCAATTTTTTGCTCTGCCAAATGACCAAGATTGCATCGCCTCGTAAAGCGTTTCCCAGGAGTCTTTTTTAGCTTCCATTAGTGTATGGACAACATGAAGGTCGTCAACAAAGTTTTCTGCTCTTGGTGCAGGGCCTCCAGGCAGCTTTGTTAGCTCAAGCCCATATTCAAGAAGCTGCTTTGCCCCTTTCAGCTGAAGTTCCATATCCTGTAATAGGGACTGTACAAAAGGCATCTGTTCGATTTCACTATTTTCATCAACGTTATACATTTCGATGATGGAATCAAGGTAATCATCAGGTGAAGGATTTGAGCGTGCAAAATCATATATATCCCTGATAATATCTTGTAAGGCAGTGTCGCTTCTATCATTCGTAAAAGTATCAACAAGAGCATAAAACGGATCGTTGCCTTCTTTTCCATACTCCTCTTCGAAAAGATCTTCAAGCACTTCATCTCTTAAAAGCTGTGCCTCTGTATCGTCAGCAATTCGAAAGCTAGGATCAATATCGAGCAAATAGTAATATTTTCTGACCATTTCCAAACAAAAAGAGTGAAGTGTAGAGATTGATGCTTTATTTAAGAGGCTCAGCTGCTTTCGTAAATGGGCAGATTTAGGATTTGCATTAATCGCTTTATCAAGGGCTTCTCCAATCCGGTGTCTCATTTCTGCTGCCGAGGCATTCGTAAATGTCACAACTAGCAGCTCATCCACATTGATTGAATCTTCCTCAGATACAATTTTATTAATGATTCTTTCAACAAGGACAGCCGTTTTCCCGGAACCTGCTGCTGCTGCAACAAGAATGTCCTGGCCCTTTGCCATAATCGCTTTCCATTGATCATCGGTCCATGTAACATTCGCTGGCTTAGCTGGAATAGTTAATTTCATCCTTCCCTACCTCCTTTCGAATACTAGCAAGCACTTCATCTTTCGGCTGAGAAACAAGCATACGGTATTCACTTGCTCCTAGTGACTCATCGAATTGGCATACAGGCTTAAAGGAACAAAATGTACAAGGTGTTTTATCCTTCATTTTATAAGGAGAAATGTCCACTTTTCCTTCTGTAATTTGATTTCCTGTCTTTGTATACATTTTACGGACATACTGACGGAGATGATCAAATTCTTGCTTGCTAGCGATTTTGGAGCGTTTAGACAGCGTGCCGTCCTTCTTAAAGCCTGCAGAAATGATGGACGAGTCACCGTTATCTAATGTCTGATCCATTAGCTTAATTACATTTTCTTCCCCTAATATGAGGCCATTCATTTTAAACTTTTTAAATATCTCCTGCTCAATATCATCTAATGTGAGCATTTTTGAAGTGCTGATCATAGGATTGTGGACATGGAAATATAAAATCCCTGCTGGACTAGCTTCAGTCCCAATCAATGTATGAGAATGGGAGATAATAATATCTAAGTAAGTCAACATCTGCAGGGCTAAGCCATAGTAGACTTCATTAACGTTTATATCCTTCGAACTCGATTTATAGTCTATGACTCTTAAAAATACACCATCCTTGTCCAATGCTTTATCCACACGGTCGATCCTGCCAATTAGTTCCATTTTCGATCCATTTTTTAGCGGGAATGTAAGAGGAGGCAGATCCCCCTTAGGTCCAAAGCCGAGTTCAAGACCTATCGGTGAAAATCCGCTCATCTTTGCATGCTCACTTAATACATAAGAGGCACGGCTAATAATTTGCTCCAGCTTCCTTTTAATATAATAATGACGATTGGAGCTGAGCAGGATTTCATTTTGTAATTTTGGAGCGAGCATTTCGACCGCCTCTTGCGCTAGGATTTCACATTGCTGTCTAGTTAAATCAGTCCAGGAAAGCTTGTTGCTCATTACGGTTTCGGCGATGTATTTTAACGCAGCATGAAATAATTCCCCGATATCGGGAGCTTCAAGACGGAATACTTGACGTTCTCTTAGCTTTAATCCATGCTGGGCAAAATGCGAAAAAGGACATCCGTGAAATAGCTCCATTCTTGAAACACTTGCTTGAATGACATCTCCATATAAATCCTTGCTCAATTCTTCTCCTAATGGCTTTGTATGATTCTCGTAATTTAAACTTGATAAAACTTTAAGAGCCTGTCCTCTCCATTGTTCATGTTGTAAGAAATAATTATAAATATCCCACCAGAAATCATAAATCGGATAATTTCTTTTCTTTAGCTGCATTTGGGATGTTAAATAAGCTAAGGACGTGTGCAGATTTGCTGCATACTCCAGCTGTTCTATTTCCGGCAGCTCTGCAGGATCTGATAAATAATCATGGTGGACGCAATCAGGCAATAAATCTGTTAATCTTTTTATATAGGAAGACGGGAGCAATGCTTTTCCTTCCTCATTGGCAAGCGGATAGCTGATAAATAGCCAATCAGAAGGTGTGGCAAATGCTTTATAGGCTATAAATTCTTCATCTAGCAGCCGTGTTTTGCTGGCAGGAGCAATTTTTAAACCATTAACAAGGAGCTGTTCCCGATCACTGTCTGCTAACAGCCCATCCTCAGAAAATTTAGCTGGAAAAACACCATCATTCATTCCGATGATAAAGGCTGCTTTAATATCAGAAAGACGCGACATGTCCAAATCAGCAGCCATAACCTGATCCAATGCTGGCGGGATTAGGGTAAAACGAAGAGACTCCATTCCAGCTTCAAGGATGGAAGCAAACTGCTTCAATGTAGGTTCCTCTTCCCCGAGCATTTCTACATATTGGTCAAGCAGCTCCATAATAGCATTCCAAGACTGCTCGTGTTCACGGGATTTCACTAGATTGCCCTTCTCATCTTCTTCAAGCTTCCAGCGCTCCATTTTAGCCGGAACGTCTAATTCTTCGAGGTATAAATAGACAGCTTCACAATATTGCCGCCCCGAATGAGCTTTCTTTAAGCGGCGTGATAGTCTGAGGATTGGACCCGTTATTATATCTCTTAGATCATTTAGCTCCTGCTCGATTTCTTTTTCTGCATCCGTTTGTGCAAAGCTTTCAAACTCTAGCCCTCTAATTCTTCGATAAATCCATCTTTTCTTGTTCGTCCATTTATCTCCTTGAATGCCATAGGCTAAGCAATAGTTCTCAAGCCTGTCCATTTGTTCCCGTAAATGTTGAGCATTTACTTTTGCCGGAAATAATAATTCTGTTTTTACTGCTCTAAAAATCGGCTCATATCTCCAATTTCCGTTTATCACTTCAAGAGTGGAACGTATTAACTCAACAAGCGGATGATGCAGCATCGTTCTTTTTTGATCGATAAAATAAGGTATTTGATAATCATGTAAGATCGTTCCGATGATATCAAAATAATCCTGGCCATTTCTTGATAATATGGCAATATCACGATATCGAAGCCCTTCTAGTCGCACAAGCTGATTTATTTTTCTGGCAATGCCTTCAATCTCTGCCCTGCGATTTGCTGCATGGCCTATATGAACAGCTGTCTCCCCTTTATATCCTTCCGCTGGGCGTGATTCGAACTTTTCTTCAAGATGCTTTAAAGATGGCTTTTCCCATCTATTCTGGCCGTTTAAGATTACTTCTTCTACTTGAAGTCCGTTTCGTGCAGCGATTTCATAAATAGTCTGGCAAGTTTCGCCTGTCATTCTAAAGAGATGCAGTTCATTAGGTGGGTTGTGCTTATATGGCTGATCTAGGGTTAAAGCGATCGTTACTTTCTTACAATGTTTTATCAACTGCTCAACAATCATAAATTCTTGGGGTGTAAAGCTATAAAATCCATCAATATAGACTTCTGCTCTCTGTAAATATTCAGACTGTGCCGCTTTTTCCGCTAAGAGTCGAAAATAATCCTCGGAATCTACATATTTATCAATAAGTGATTCTTCAAAGCTTCTGTAAATGAGCTCAAGATCGTGAAGTTTATCTTGGAGAGCCTTATTTGTTTTATCTCCTTGTGTTAGTTGAGCTTGTTTCTCTGCAAGCTCTTCAGGTTGAACACAATATCTTTTAAATTCCGTCATCATTTGTTCTATTTGCTGAATAAATCCATTTTTATCGGCAGCACGCTGAAAAAGCTTTAGACTATCCTTTTTCTCGTCAATGATTTTTCGAATTAACATATTAATCCCGACACTGTTTAAATGATAGCGGCTAATACCGCCTGTTTCCTGAAGTATTTTCCAGGCAAGGCGAGTGAAGGAATATACTTGACTGCGGATCATACCGCCAAGACCCGGTGTTGAAATTAATTTATATTCTGATAGAAATGTCATTTGCTCAGGGACTAAGTAAATAAGTGGCGGCTCCCCAATTGGATCCCTTTTTAATTCAGCCCTTATTTCATTTAAACAATAGTCTGTTTTTCCACTCCCTGAGCGGCCAATTAATAAACGAACGGACATAGATAGCCTCTCTTCCTTTCGACATTACGTTCCATATTCTATTAAATATTTTAACATATAGGAGAGCATTTGTTTGGATTGGCCGAAGTTAAATTAATGGTAAATAAAATGCCGAAAAATACAAAAAGCGCGACTGATGATCGCGCTGCTAACAATCTTTCACTATGGAATTTTCAATCCCCATCCGCTTTAATTCTTTTTTATCCACTTTACCGACAGGCGTTTTGGGCATTTCCTTTAAGACAAAAATGTTTCTTGGGATTTTATATTTGCCTAATTTGGTACTGCAATAGATTCTAATTTCCTCATCTGTAATAACAGCCTTGTCTTTGAGAGTGAGGAAGGCAGAAACTGCTTCCCCCCATTTTCGATCAGGAAGCCCAATAACTGCAGCTTCATTGACTTCTGGATGTGCAGATAACCATTGCTCAACCTCTAGGGGATATACATTTTCTCCCCCTGTAATAATTATTTCTTTCTTCCTGCCTACTATATAGTAAAATCCATCTGAATCTTTTCTCGCTAAATCACCTGTATAAAGCCAGCCATCCTTAACGGTTTCCTTAGTTGCTTTTTCATTGTTCCAATAATGACTGAAGGCGTGCTTTCCCTTTATCAGTACCTCTCCGACCTCATTGATATTTGCTTCTGACCCATCTTCTTTAGCAAGCATGATTTCATTGAAAATCATTGGCCTTCCGACTGACCCCTTTTTTACGACTGCTTGATCAGTTGTAATAAAAAAATTATTCGGACCGGCCTCTGATAATCCGTAGCCCTCTTTAAATGGAAGTCCTTTTTGCTTGAACTTCCCATATATTTCTAACGGGCAAGGTGCTCCTCCAGAAAGAAATACTTTTGTATAGGGAAAGCTGGTTTTTGTAAATTCAGGTGATTCCGTTATCATATGGTACATGGTCGGTACAAACAAAACGATTGAGCATTTATACAAATTTAAGAACTGCATCGCTTTTACAGGTTCAAAATAATCAGCAATAACTACTGTCCCGCCAATCATTAGCAAAGGAATTGAAAGAGCGTTCAATCCTCCAGTATGGAATAATGGCAAATACGTAAGGGTTTTATCTCTATTCGTCAAATTCCAGCTTATTATGGTATTCATAGCATTCCATAAAATGGATTGATGTGAAAGAACAACCCCCTTTGGATTCCCTGTTGTCCCTCCCGTATAGATAATGACTAAAGGATCTGTTTCGCTTAAATGACTTTCAATCCTATCTACTCTATCTCCAGTTGCTAACTCTTCATACTGCTCGTTATTGATTTGCATCAAATGAGTTCCATCCATGCAATTGCCCTTCAGCAGTTCTGTAAAATCGCTATGACAGCCAATGATTTTAGGATTACAATCGTTAAGTATATATTTAATCTCTTCACCAGATAATCGCCAATTGACCGGTACAAATACTGCTCCAAGCTTACCGCAAGCAAACAAAAAATCAAAATAACTTATATGATTAGGTGATAGTAAAGCTACCCGATCGCCCTTTTTCACCCCTTGATGATTCAGCCAGCAGGCTATTGCTTGGGCACGCTTATTTACTTCATCATATGTCCGCTTCAGATTCGTATCGGCTTCAATGATGGCAACAGAAGCCGGTGATAATCTCGCTCTATTCTCCAGCCAATCGAGTTCCCACCCCACTATAATCTCTCCTTCAATCAAGATACCATTATATTAAAGAAAGAGAGTTACATAGAAGTTACATCATAATCCCGCCATCTACATGAAGAACCGTGCCATTAACATAATCCGATTCATTAGAGGCTAAGAATAAATAAGCGTTGGCAATATCCTCGGGGCTTCCGAGATGCCCTAGCGGTATCATCATTTTCATTTGTCCGATCACCTTTTCTGGGACCTTAGCCGTCATACCGGTGTCAATAAACCCTGGGGCTACTGCGTTAACATTAATCCCTTTACGACCAAGCTCCTTTGCCCACGTTTTTGTCATCCCGACTACTCCCGCTTTAGTCGCAGCATAATTTGTTTGGCCAATATTGCCATATACACCTGAAACAGATGAAGTATTAATGATTTTCCCTTTTCCTTGTTCAATCATGAAAGGCAGTACCGCTTGTGTACAATGGAAAACCCCTGTTAAATTCACATCAAGAACAGACTGAAAATCTTCTGCAGACAGCTTTGATAGCATGCCATCTCTTGTAATCCCTGCATTATTGATTAAAATATCTATTTTGCCGAAAGTATTTTTCACAGCTGCAACCATTTGATCGATGCTTTCTCGGTCCGCCACATTTACCTGAAAAAAATGAACATGATGTCCTTGCTCCTTCAGCTCTCTAGCTCTTTCGGCTCCTAAATCTGCATCAAAATCAGCGAGTGCTACAGCTGCGCCTTCCCTTGCAAAAATTTGTGCAGCAGCAAGTCCAATTCCATTGGCAGCCCCAGTAATAATGACGACCTTATCTTTAAGTCTCATGTTTTCAACTCCTTCATCTATCTAAAAATTCCGACATCACTTGAAGCAACTGCTCCCAATCATCGATCAGCGGGGAATGACCGCAATCCTTTAATTCTACAAAGCTTGCATTCTCCCCAATATCCTCCATGATTTCTTCATTCATTTGTCTCGTGATCACTAAATCCCTGTCACCTAAGAGGACGAGTGTTGGTATTTTGATTTTCCCTGCATCCCCTGTTCCTTCTATTAATCCATTATATGTCTGACTAATATTAAACGTATTCAAGGCATGGAGAATTTCAGCATAATTTCTTTGGGTAAGCATATCATCTATATACTCTTCGTAGCGTTCTGGTTCAGGTTTGTTTTTTGTATAAATAACTGCATCATAAATCATTCTTAATAATTCACGATTTCTCGTTGCGTATGCTTGCTCGGTAGTGATGACTTTTGCTTTCTCGCTCTTTGTCTGGGCATAAGTTTCAACACGCCGATTTAAGTCAAGCATCCCCTTTTCATCTGATTCATATAGTGGATATCCCCTTGTGGAACCTGATGCTAGCAAGATCATTTTATCGCACATTTCGGGATGGTCGGCAACGTATTGCATACTAACAGTGCCTCCAGTAGACCATCCGATTATTGAAAAATCCTTCAATTCAATTGCCTTCGTAAAATGGTCAATATCATCGGCTAGATCTTTAATTGAATAGATCGGATTTTGATAGCTTGATAGTCCAAAGCCTCTCTGATCGATTGCATAAAGCTTGTATTTAGGATCCATGTTTTCAAGAACAACATCCCAATGCTTTGAGGAATTCATATTGCCGTGGACAAGCAGAACTTTTTTAGTTCCACCTAATCTTTCACGATAGAAAATCGTTTCCCCATTCGGCAGACTTACGTTTTTTATCATTATTTCTGTCACTTCTGAATCACTCTCCCCATCTAATTGTAGAAGCTCCCCAAGCATAGCCAATGCCAGCACTGACTAGTACAATGACATCTCCGTTTTTCAATTTCCCAGATCTTTCAGCAAGCTCTAAAGATAAAATTTGATCAATTTGACCTATATGCCCATATTCCTCTAAATAGATTGAAGCTTCTTCAGTTAATCCTAACTCCTTTAAAACATAATCATGAGCGGACTTCTTCATATGAAGCATCCCGATATAGGAAATATCCTTCTCCTTGTATCCGCTTTTCCGGACAGATTCACGAATAACATGAAGGAAGTTCTTCATCGATTTTTTTTCGAGGCGCTCTTTCATGCCAGCAGGATCAAGAACGTCAAGTTTATATTTCCCTTCCTCTAACGCTTCCCTTGTTAGCGGATTTTTCGTCCCGCCTGCCACAACGACAACATCCTCGGAAAAAGAACCGTCTGTCAGCAGCTCCGTCTCCAATAATAAATTCCTCTTGCAGTCTTTTTGTAAAATAATCGCCCCTCCGCCTGCCCCAAGATTATACATAAATCTTGTCCGAGGGTTATGATAATCTATAAAATCCCCATTCCGATAACCGCCGGCTAAAAGAACAGTATTGATTGCCGGATCTGCGATCATCATATTTTTTGCTACCTTTAGCGCCATGACGGTCGTTCCACAGCGAAGTGCCACATCGAAAGCATAGGCATTTAACGCACCAATTTCCTCCTGCAGCTTAATACCTGCTGTCCAAAGCGGATATTCCTTATATTCCTCGCCAATATAGATGACGAGATCAATAGTTAATGGATCTAAATTCGCTTTTTTAATCGCTTTTTCTGCAGCTCTAATTCCCATTAGACATGTGTGATCTTCCGGTCCAGGAATAGTCTTCCTTTTTATCCCCATTTTACCTTCAACAATCTCTTGCGGAATTCCTGCCTTCAATGCAATTTCTTCACCAGTTATATATTCTTCGGGCAGATAGATTCCAGTACTAAGAATGCCGATATTCACGTTCTCACCTCATTCCTCATTATCTCGCCCCGGTGCCTCCGCTTTTCTATTTGTCTAGATGCGGCGCCTAGGGGCTCGAGGTCATAAGCCATTCCGACAAGAAGGTTAAAGTACAACCTTCCTGCCGGAATGGCTTATACTTGTCGCCCCTGGGCACAAAGGAAAGCTTCTGCGAATATACATCGCAGGAACAATTGCCCTTTGATTGTTCCGAAGGCGCCTCCGCTTTTCTATTAATCCCCAATAATATTTTTCATGAAATTCATCGCATCTTCGATTGATTCGAATAGTATTTCTATATCCTCTTGAACATGGGATACTTTAATGCGCCATTTTTTCTTTCCGGTATGTTCATCAATGTCTGCTAAATGAAAGCGGACGATGAAAGAGGCAATTTGTTTCTGCTCCATCCTGCTCCCCCTAACTGGCAATTTTCTCTTCTTCTTTACTCTCCTCTTTCTTCTTTCGCGTTAGTTTCAGCTTTTTTAACGTTCCTACAATCCCCATAGGGAAGAACATAACGGCCAAAATATAAATAATCCCGAAGAAGATGATCCAGCGTTCAAAGATCCAGTGGACCTTTGCCAATTCAGTTAGCCAGTGATGGGCAAATTCTATTAGTCCAGCCCCAATGATCGCACCGACTAACGTTCCCACTCCTCCAATTATAGTCATGAGCAATGCATCAAGTGTTATATCCATTGTGAACACACTCGTATTAACAAATCGCAGTGACATAGAATAGAGAAGACCAGCCAATCCCGCTATTACCCCCGATATGACACTCGCAATGACCTTATAATGGAGGATGCTGTAGCCGAGGGATTCTGTTCTTTGTTCATTTTCCCGAATGGCCTGCAGGACTCTTCCTAAAGGGGAATTCGTGAATCTTTTAAGAATCGCAAATACCAAAATCATCATGACAAGACAAATGAGATAAAAATCGGTCCGGTCTTTAAATAATTCTGGAATTCGAAAGGTAAAGCCGTCATTGCCATACGTAACCGTTCGCCACTTTTCAGCCAAAACGAGGAAAAGCCCCGAGAAGGCAAGTGTTAACATCGCATAGAAATGACTTTTTAGCCTTAAAGTTAGCAGTCCTAGTATCAAGCTCACAATGGATGTTAAAATAATCGTTACTAAAACAGCTAATAAAAGATACGGAATAGTTGGATCAAACCGTTTCATAAAGACGCCTATTGTGTAAGCGCCAATTCCAAAAAACATGGCATGACCGAAGGAAACAATTCCGGTAAAGCCTAGTAAAATATCATAGCTCATCGCAAAAATCGCAAATATAAACACTTGTGTCAGCAAAATTAACAGTGTTCTAGATTCATAGACAAATGGCAAAATAAGGAGAAAGATTGCCGTTATTAAGTACACAAAATTCATTCTGCTTGCAGCTAATATACTCATATTCCTCACCCCTTTAATCCAAACAAGCCTTGTGGTCTAAAAATTAATACGATGGCCATTAACAGCATATTGACAGCTAAAGAAAGTGAAGGAACGTAATACGCCATAAATGATCCGGATAAGCCTACTAATATGGCAGCTAAAATAGAGCCCGGAAAGCTGCCCATCCCTCCAATAACAACAACAATGAAAGCTAAAATAGCAAACTCGAGGCCCATCTCTGCGTAGATGACACCCGAATAAGGACCAAGCATAACTCCTCCAAGAGCTGCCATTCCCGCACCAACCATAAAAACAAACATAAACACTCTCTTAATGTTAATGCCAAGCGATTGCACCATTTCTTTATCCATGACGCCAGCCCTTACGATCAATCCAATTTTTGTGTTTTTCAAAATATATTGAACAATTCCGAACACGAGCAAGCCAATGGCGATAATAAATACTCGATATTTAATAATGATGACGTTTCCAATCTCCCAGCTTCCAGCCAAATATGGGGGTGGTGCAGCAGATAATTGATTAGGTCCCCACACAACCTTTAATAACTCGGACAAGACTAGCATGAGGCCAAGAGTAATTAAAATTTGCTGAATATGATTTCCGTAGACCGGTTTGATAATCCATCTTTCAGTAAGCAATCCGAGAATAAGTCCTGTAACAATAGCTCCTGCAATCGCAATGAAGAAACTGCCTGTTGTCGCATATAGCCAAGTCCCGCTATAGGCTCCCCATGCAAAAAGCCCGCCATGAGCAAAGTTTAATACATCCATGAGACCAAAAATTAACGTTAAACCAGCGGCAAGCAGAAATATAAGCATTCCAGTCGCTAATCCGTTTAATGTCAGAGTGATTAAAACATCCACATCTTTTCCTCCTTTCTTTACGCAATTCCTAAATACTTTCTCCGCATGTCTGCATCTTCTTTTAACTGGGCCATATGTCCTTCGCTCACTGTCCGGCCATCGTCAATAATGTAGAATTGATCGCCAATTGTACTGGCCATTATAAAATTTTGTTCAACGAGGACAATGGTTGTCTGCTCCTTCATTTGCAGAATGGTTTCCATCACCTTTTCCACTACAATTGGTGCCAGACCCTTGCTTGGCTCATCTATTAAAAGCAAATCATTATCATTAATATAGGCTCTCGCAATAGACAGCATTTGTTTTTGCCCACCACTTAAAAGCCCTCCCTGCTTCTTCCAAAATGTCTTTAAATCAGGGAATAAGCCTAATATCCATTCAAGCCTTGCCTTCGTTTCATCATCTTCATTTTTCATTGCTACCTTCATATTTTCCTCAACCGTCAAGCCAGCAAAAATCCCTTGATCCTCAGGGACGTACCCAATCCCTTTCTGTGCCACACTGTATGTTGGCAAGCCTTCGATTCCTTCCCCTTTGTAAAAAATCGTCCCTTTTGACGGAGGATTCAGCCCCATAATGGTTCTTAGGGTTGTCGTTTTTCCTGCACCATTTCTCCCAAGCAGTACTGTTACTTCTCCTTTTCGCGCTTCAAATGAAACTCCCTGCAAAATATGATATTGTCCAATATGCGTCTCAATGTCATTAAGCTTTAATTGAACTGTCATCGTACAGACCCCCTAAATACGCGGACTGAACAGTCTCGTTTTTCATGATTTCCTCTGGAGTTCCGTCTGCTAGTAATCTCCCATTGAATAGAACCATGACAGTGTCAGATAAATCCAGAATCATATCCATTTTGTGTTCAATTAAGATGATTGTTCGATCCTTCCCTTGCTTTATTTTTTTAATAACCTCCAAGATAGCAGGCACCTCTTCAACGGACATTCCAGCTGTCGGCTCGTCAAGGAGAAGAACCTCTGTATTCAAGGCTAATAGCATGGCAATTTCCAGCTTTCTTTTTTCCCCATGGGCTAAGTTTTTAGCTAAAATCTCTTTTTTATTTTGGAGAAGAACGAGCTCTAGCCATTCTTCTGCCTTTTCCTCAAAAACTTTATATTTCCGATAATGAGCAAGCATTTGAAGGCGTGTTCCCGCTTGGGACTGTACTGCCAGCCTGACATTCTCCAGAACAGTTAAATTAGGAAAAACATTTGTAATTTGAAAGGACCTTCCAATTCCTAGACGTGTTCTTTCTGTCGTTGACATTTTAGTAATCTCTTTTTCTCTGAAGAAAATCTGCCCCTCCGTTGGCATTAGCTGTCCGCTTAATAGATTAAAGAAAGTTGTTTTACCAGCTCCATTGGGGCCAATAATAGACTTAAAGTGGTTTTCAGGAACTGCTATACTTACACGGTCCACAGCTGTATGGCCGCCAAATGTAATGGATAAATCCTTTGTCTCTATAATTGGTTTCACTCTCATTCACCACCTGGCTTTTTAATTAGTTATAGAAACAATGAACCTCGGTATAACACCGAAGTTCATTGTTTCTGTGGGAAATCTCCCGTAATTCTTAGTTTCTGATTGGCGGTTCAGTTTCTTCAGGGCTTAGTTCGCGAATTAACACTGGAACCGGATAAGGGACTCCATCCTTCTTCTCCAGCCTAATAGCATATAGCGTTTGTAGTGCTTGATGATCTTCTGGACGGAAAGTCATCTTTCCTTTCGGCGTTTCAAAGCTCATTCCTTCCATTGCTGCAATTAATGTATTGGCATCTGCTTTTCCTTCTGTTTTCTTCAATGCCTCGACAATGGCGATAGCTGCGGTCATTCCACCTGGAGTAAATAAGTCAGGAACTTCACCGTTAAAGCGTTTTTTATGTTCTTCTACTAGCCATTTGTTAATATCATTCGTTGGCAAATCATGATAGTATACGGTAAATCCTTCCATGCCAATCAGCGGCTCCATTGTAGATAAAGCAGGAATATCTGGCGCCCCTGTCGAAATCTTTATTCCTTTTTCCTGAACCTTCATATCAGCGATTTGATTCCATGGGGAGTTTGCACCTGCCCAGACAACAAATAAATAATCTGGTTTAGCATCAATGATTTTTTGAATATTTGACGTGAAATCTGTAGCAGCGGGATCGGCATACTCTTCATGAATAATCTCCGCTCCAAGCTTAATTGCTGCTTCCTTAAAAGCTTCTACCCCATCCCGTCCGAACGAATAATCTGGTGCGAGAGTTGCAATTTTAACACCATCTCCTGCAATCGCTGCTGCTCCTGCCACTGCATCTTGGGAGGAGTTACGAGCTGTCCGGAAAATATATTTATTAAATTCAGATCCAGTAATCGTGTCTGCCACTGCTGGTTCAACAACCATTATCTTTTCATATTCTTCCGCAAGCGGGAGGACAGCAAGTGTATCTCCTGAGCTCGAAGATCCTACTAAGAAATCCACTCCATTTTCTTCAAGAAGCTTCGTTGCCTTTTGAACGGCTACTTCAGGTTTTGTTTCCGTATCTTCTATGAATACTTCAATCTTTCTTCCTGCTACCTCTCTCGTGCCATTCGTTGCGTAATCAAGACCTAGTTCGAATCCTTGTAGAGTTTGCTTTCCATAGGATTCAAGGCCTCCTGTCTGTGAGGCGAGCACACCGATCTTGATTGGCTCACTGTTTTTCGATTCTTCAGGCTCGCTTGTGTTATTATTATTTGTGTTTGTGTTTGTGTTTGTGTTCGTGTTTTCTTGTCCAGTGTTTCCAGTCTTCTCTGTTCCGCTGCAGGCGCTAGTGAATAGCATCACTAGGATCAGCATGCAAATAAAACCCATTTTACGCGACATTGCGGTCATCTTCCTTCCCCCTTCTACTTTTCAAAATAAAAAACTAGCATTGAAACCATCATAAACTCAGGTGGTTACAAATGAGTTACAGAAATAGAAAAGCAGAGAGTTCCTTATTCAGAATCCAATGCACGGGTTTATGGAAGTGAGGAGTATAAACCCTAACATAAAAGTTTTCAATGTAAGGGTTTTGGAGAAATCTAGACTAAAACGCTAACATAGAAACATCCAATGTAAGTGTCTTGGGGAAATCTAGACTTAAGCCCTAACATTGATTTGTCCAATGTAAGTGTTTCGGAGAGACCGGTGACGAAAACCTAGTATAGAATTGTCTATTGAATGTGTTCAGGACTAGCATATCTCTAGGCGCCAGAGCTAGACATCTGAAAAACGGAAGCGATTGGGTACAGAAAAAGGCAGCCTTTATGGCTGCCTAACTGAGTTTAGTGTGTTACCTGATTCTAGAATCATTTCATACATATGACGTGTTGGATCCAGCGGGGGAACGCCAAGCTCCTCCTCCAATATTTCACAGCATTTTTGGTACCATTTAAGTGCGAAGGGGCGGTTGTTTTTCCTGTAATAGCAATACATCGTCAGTCGATAGGCTTCCTCCCATGTGCGGTCCTTCTCTAGTATTTTACTGCACCAATGTATAGCTTTGTCATACTCCTCACTTCTCACATAAAGCTGAGCTAGCTTTTCCGCTGCCCTAATAAAAAAGACGGATAATCTTTCTTTCTCATTCAGGCACCAATCATCAAATCTGCGCTCTGGCAAATAGTCTCCTCTGTACATCTTAAGTCCCTTTTCTAAATAATTCATAGCCATTTCTGTTTTCTTTTCTTCCAAACCAGCTGTCACCCAATGTTCAAAAACCAGGCTATCGACTTCAAGAACGGCATGAGGATTTAACCCGTATGCTGCTCCTTCCCTCATGATAAAAAAGGGTGTTCTTCTTGCTTTCCGGTTCGGTTCAAGGACGTTATTAAGAGCATTTAATGCCACTTTGAAATCTCGTGCCGCGCTTTTTTCATCCTGATCCGTCCATAGAAGCTGATAAATTTGCTCCTTTGGAATCAATTTATGAGGATGGGTAATAAATAATTGCAGTAATTCTTTAGCCTTTCCCCTCTGCCAATCCTTCTCTTCCACCTCTTTTTCACCTAGCCATATTTGAAACCTTCCAAGAGTACTGACTTTAAGTGTATAGCCAGGGTGAAAGTCAACCTTTGATAAATTCATCTCCTGCAGCAGCCTTGCTACCAATTGCGGCATGACTTTTTGTCTCTGTGCCTCAATAAGAATAGGAGCAAACATTTGCAAATCCCTTGGACCAAACATAGTCCTTTTATTAAAAATAAACTCATATTCTCCTGTTTGCACTTCTTTTAATAAAATGGGCAGCAGTTCCAAAAGGGATGGAAGTTCATTTTGGCTAAAGGAAATATACGTTTGCCAGTAAAGGCAGAGCATGCTTCCATATTGATCTCCGCACTCGTTAAAATGGCTGGATGCCTTTTGAATATATTTAGATCCATAAGAATAATGCTTGCTGTAAACAGCTGATATACCCATCGCAAGCTGAATAAGAGCCGATAACCAAATATCCTTTACTTTTTCCGTTTCGACAAGGGCGGCATCACCTGCTGCTATTGCTCTTTCGAATTCACCTTTGCTCCCATATAGTAAGCAAAGCCCCATAAGAGGCTCTGCCTTACCTCTCTCGATTCGTAGCCGGGTCATTATTTCAAGTGCTGTTCCATAGCACTTCTCTGCTAAGCTTAGGTCATAATCATTAACAATTTGAATGGCATGACCCATTCTCATCCAGCCACACGCCTCCACGTAAGGGGCTTTTATGCTTATTCCATGCTGAATCCCTTCCTGTGCAAGTGACTTCGCTTGATTTCCGTTTCCGGTAAGTCCCTCAATTAGAGAAAGAAGAATATCTGTTTCCCTATGAGATTGCGGCAAGGGTGTTTTTTCTGAGCCTTCTCTCTTTTTATCATTCAATAATATATTCCTAGCTTGACTGAATCTTCCAGTTCGCAAATATAATCTCGCCTCAAGGCTGTTATTAAAATGAGGTCCCTTCAGATTGCCGGCTCTTTTGATCCATTTTTCAGCTTTCATATACTGACCGGAGTTTAACAAATTTTCTGCAAGAAGGTGATAGAGTTTGGCCGTTTCATCCTTGGACTGAATATCATATTTTTCTCTTATTTCAATTGCCTGAAAAAGAATTCTTTCGGCTTTATGCGGCTGAATCGTGTCTAGATAGATTTTTGCCTGTCCTTCAAGTGCTCGGCTTTTTTCGAGCAAATTATTTTTTTCTTCAGCCATTTGCGCAGCTTTGATATAACATGCCTCTGCCTCGTTGTATTTGGAGCAATACCGTAAAACCTCCCCTTGCAAAAACCAAAGGAGATAAAATTTGTCTTTTTCCGTATCTGAAATAAACATGAGCCGGTCATAGAGATTTTCAAGCTTCCCGTTCTCTAGCATCCTAAAGCCAACTTCATTTAAGACGGAAGCAACTGCATCGCTATACTGGATTTTCTCATAATGCAGCAAGGCCTCCTCCCACTGTTTTTTTCGTTCAAAAAAACGGGCGGTTCGCTCATGCAAAGACCGAAAAGTTTCTGGATCCTTTACCTTTAATTGATTCTCTAAAAACTCTTTAAATAATGCGTGATATTTAAATTGCTTTTCTCCGATACGATAAATAAACAAATTCCTTTCAATAATTTGATTAAGGATTGAGGATGAACCCGTTATGCCTAATACAGAGTCACAAATCTCTTCACTTAGTTCATCGAAAATACACGTCTGTTCTAAGAATTGCTGGATAATTGGTGGCTGCTTCGCAAAAACCTCTAAAGCCAAATATTGAAATAAATCTTGGAGAGATTGTGATGATTTTGAATGTAAGTTCGAAAAATCACCGTTTTCCGGTATTTGCTGCGCAATCATCCCAATGGCAATGACCCATCCCTCAGTTAACGCATAAATTTGTGCTAATTCCTCTTCGTTAACATTTATATCATAATAGTCATTTAGCAGAAGATCTGCCTCATCCAATGTCATGATAAGATCGTCTTTCGTGATTTCCATTAACTGATTACATACCTTCATTTTCGTCAGCTGTTTCCACATGGGACGGCTTCTGCTGGAAATAATAAAATGAATATTCGAAGGAATGTGATCAAGCAATTTTTCCATCCACCGATTGATTGTATATGATTGTTCAATTTGATGAAAATCATCTAAAATGATAAATAGTTCTTTTTCGATAGATAGTAGTTCATTAATAAATAGGGAACTAAGCATATTGATTTCTTCATCTCTAATATACCTGTCCATATCCTTCATCATGAAAGAGAGGTTCTTGCCGAACTCTGGAAAAGAAAATTGAATCGAGGAAATTAAATAGGACAGAAAAGGAAGAATATCATCATCAGCCGCGGAAATTGAATACCAGCTGCAGTCTTTTTTCTCATCGTTAACAAAAAGTGCCAGTGCCGTACTTTTCCCGTAGCCTGCTCCCGAATGAATAATGGTCAAAGGATAACGCGAAATTGATTTCATTTTTTTCGTTAAGGCTGCTCTTCTAATGGATTCTATTTTAACATCTGGAACGAGAAGCTTCGTTCTGATAATAGGCATAGATTTGAACAAATTACTTCCCTCGCTTCCAAAATTCTTAATTTTCCGATTAATATTTCCAAAAAAATATACTAGTTATTTTAACTTCGCTATGAAGCGAACATTCTCCTTCAAAAAAGGACCCGAGTTTTCGAGTCCAGCTAGAAAATATGAACTTGCAGTTTAAAAGGAAATATCCATTTCATCAATCGGCCAATATCTAAGGTTTACTTTTCCGACTACTTGATCAACAGATATTAATCCATAATGACGACTATCCCAGCTTTTTGCACGGTTATCTCCTAGAACAAAAATCTTTCCTTCTGGGATCGTCTCAGTACCAGTAACTTCCATTAAAGTAAAATCTCCAGTAAGCATACTTCCAATTGCCTCTTTTCGAAACTTTTCGAGGTATGGTTCATATACTTTTTCTCCATTAATATAGAGCTCATCATTATGGTATTCAATCTTATCTCCCGGCAAACCAATAACCCTTTTCACAAAATCTTCTTCCTTGCTATGGTGAAAGACAATGACATCAAACCGGTGCAACTCGCCAATCTGAGTTCCAATCTTGTTGACAATTAATTTATTCCCATTTTCAAGGGTCGGCATCATGGATTCACCTTCAACTATATAATTAGAAAAGAAAAAGGTTCGGATAAAAGCAAAAATAATAATTCCGATAGCAAATGCCTTTATCCACTCAATTCCTTCCTTTTTTATTCCCTCATTCATCTTTTCTCCTCCCTTCCAGCCTTTACTCTTGGTAATCCCTTTCCTTTTCCATCTTTAAATTCATTTTTATTTCAATTCTTTTTCCAACATACCATAGGATAAAGATAATAACTCCTACAATCGCAGACCGAATCGGCTGTGTGACCAGTGATTTAATATCAGATCCAATAAAGCTGATCGTAAATATCATGACGAGCTTTCCTGTTAAGACCGCAAGCATATATTGAGCGATGCTAATTTTTGATAGACCTGCAACAATATTTACTACCGCTGAAGGCGTGAAAGGGAAGCATAAAAGAATAAATAACGGACCAAATCCATGTCTTTCCACCCAGGCCATAAGCTTTTGGACTTGCGAATGCCTTTTAAGCATCCTCAGTACCCGGCGCTGTCCATACTTCCGCACTAATATGAAAACTAACAACGCTCCTATTGTTGCCCCAATCCATGAAAATAGGAAGCCTAGCCATAAACCAAAAGCATTTGCATTCGCCATTACAAATAAAAATAACGGAAGGAATGGCAAGAAGGCTTCGAGCATGGGCAACAAAATACCTGGAAGCGGGCCAAAGGAACGATATTTATCTATTAATTCCATTATATGTTCAAGTGTAAACCAGTCTTTAAGCCATTCTAACTCCATTTAATGTCTCCTTGTTACTTTCGAGCTGTTGTTGTGTGTAATCGTATATATTTTTACCTCTTTCTATTTAATTGTACACCCATTTTTGGGAAAAAGAATGTTATTTTGCCAAAAATTCGTGAATTGCCTGCTTATTTCTTTCAAGATCTATTGCTAGAACAGATCCAGAACCGCTAACTCTTTGATTGCTGTAAGAACCATCTACAGGAATTCGTAAAGTCCCAATATCCTGAATGTCTTTTGAAATAAAATCCTTGCCTATATAAAGAATATCAGTTGTATCCATGTTTGTATTCACAAACGGTGTCATCACACCGACTAATTTTGGCAGCTTCGCAATTGTTTGAATGCTCTTTAATTGTGACCCGACTTCCTTAATTACCTTTTGCTGTCTTTCAACCCTGCCGAAGTCACCAACCGCATCATGGCGGAATCGGACATAGCCAAGTAAATGCTTGCCATCAAGCCGTTGTAATCCTGGTTGTAAATTTACTCCGATATAGGCTGACATTGCTTTCTCTACCTCAATTTCTACACCTTGTGGAAATGCTTCATCAATTAGATGAACGAAACCATTAAAGTCAACAATAGAGTAATATTTAATGTCTATATCAAAGTTTTCCTTAATCGTTTTTCTTAATAATTCCGGACCTCCAAAAGCCAAAGCAGCATTAATCTTGTGTTTTCCATACCCTGGAATATTTACATAACTATCTCTCATAATAGAAATGACTTTATATGTGCCTTTATCCGGATGGTATTGAGCAATCATAATGGTGTCTGCTCTAGATTTTTCATTTCCGCGTGCATCACTGCCAAGAAGAAGAATATTTGTGCCGCCATACTGATCCTTGTCTCCGTGAAATTCAAACTCCTTCGTTTCTATGTTTGCCTTCTTTAAGGATTGTGAAACCCCTTGTTTATATTGAAAATAGGAATAGCCAATAAGTCCGAAACATATTAGAAAAAGAATGAGGACAATTGATTTCCACTTCTTCTTTTTTTGTTTTTTCTGTTGGTATCGATCTGATCTCATTTTACTAGTCCTTCCTTTTAATTTAGGTTATTTACTTTCAAACATATAAGACTGCTTTCATAGTTAAAAAGTTTCTTATTTTAGGCTGGTATTTATTGTATTTCGTTATTCTTAAAAAATAAAAACCACAAACCTGCTTTAGGCTTGCGGCTTTGAATCTAGTATCCTATAAATAGTCTTTAAACCATCCGATAATATAGTTTAAACGGCTAATTCTTAAGTTCGGCTTGCCGCTTCTTGAAAGCTCATGATTAGCTTCCGGAAAGCGAATAAACTTTGTTGGTTTTTTACGATCCTTTAATGCAATAAATAATTGTTCAGCCTGTTCGATTGGGCATCTGAAATCCTTCTCGCTATGAAGAATTAGCAGCGGTGTTTCAATATTGTCGACATAGGCAAGCGGAGAATGCTTCCACAATGTTATCACATCATGAAGACCGCTTTTGATTTGCCAATCAGTGAAATAATAGCCAATATCACTGACTCCGTAAAAGCTAATCCAGTTTGAAATTGAACGCTGGGTTACTGCTGCTTTAAAACGGTTTGTGTGCCCGACAATCCAGTTGGTCATAAATCCTCCGTAACTTCCGCCTGTGACCCCTAAACGATCACTGTCAATAAAATCAAAGGACGCTAACACATGATCGACCGCATCCATAATATCCTCATAATCTTTTCCGCCATAATCCCCTCTTACAGCGTCAACGAAAGTCTGTCCATAGCCATGGCTTCCGCGAGGATTGATAAATAAGACGGCAAATCCTTGTGCCGCAAGACTTTGAAATTCATGAAAATATGTATTGGCATACATCGCATGAGGTCCACCATGAATTTCGAGAATAAGCGGGTATTTCTCTCCTTCCTTAAAGTTCACCGGCTTCATCATCCAGCCATGTAAATTCCAGTTATCCGAAGATTGAAACTCGAATGGCTCTGCTTCTGCAAGGTCAATGCCATTAAGGAATTCTTCATTCACATTTGTCAGCTGCTCCAACTCACCTGTTGACACATTAAGGAAATGCAGATCTCCTGGCTTTGCTGGTCTACTAATAGCAACAACCGCCCGATCAATTTTCCCGCCGGTTGTAAGTCCGTATACATGCTGGCGATCCAAAAGAGCCGGATAAAGTTCTCCGTCTATAGTTCCATAGTAAACAACTGTATTGCCATGGTCTGTTGCTAGGAAATAGAAGCTGTGATTATCCTCACCCCACAAAATTCCCGGGGTGACAGCACCCTGGTGGAAATCACCAATTGCATAATCGCCAACTAATAAGTCTGAATCAGCAGTCAGGCAATGAAGCTTCTCCATTTCTGTTTCGTAAATCCAAATCTTTGATAGCGTGGCATTTTTGAATTCTTTTTCGTGTCCAAACATACCAAGATACTTTCCGTTAGGTGACCATGTAACATGGCCGAAGCTTCCGGTTCCACTTGTGATTTTCTGGAGCTTCTTTGTTTCAATATCAATAAAAAAAACATCATTTATAAAGGATGTGTCCTTTTCCTCACTTAAATCTGCTGTGATAGCTAGTTTTTTTCCACAAGGAGACCAGCTATGAAGCTGAAAATCATTTTCTTCAGATGTAAGCAGCTCGATCTTTCCATTTTCCACTTCAACAAAAGCGATATGAGTATATTTTCCGTCCCAAAATCCTGAGGCATCTGATTTGTATTTCATTTTTTCAACTTCAAGCGGAACAGGGGGTTGGTCTTCCTTCTTTTCTTTCTTTTCAGCTGAAGTGACCGATTCATCTTTTTTGAGCGCTGCATTAAAGGCAATTCTAGTGCCATCAGGAGACCATACCGGATTCGATGCTCCATTTGGACATTTCGTTAGCTGGCGTGCCTCCCCTCCTTTAGCATCCATGACATAAATTTGTCCTTTTCCGCTCCGGTCCGAAACAAAAGCAATTTTCGTTCCATCCGGAGACCAGCGTGGGGAGGAATTTCTGTTTTCCCCAAATGTCCATTGAACAGGCTTATTCTTTTCTTTCGTGTTTATGTAAAACAAATTGGAGCAATATTTATTTTCCTTCTCAAGCATTTGTGTTTCTACAAATAAACAATCCTCCCCATTTGCTGCAAGCTGAGGATCTGATACAGATTTGAGCTTATACAGATCCTCTGGGGTAATCGTTCTTTTTTCCTTCATTCCTTTTCCCTCCTATTAGTTTAGGGTAAAGCACCGTATGCACTGGGCTCTGGAGCTAGCCATTTATATAGCTCCTTTTTATTTCGACACTAGAAATATTTTCCCTTCTTTTTTTATTTTGAAGATAAGATCGTTTTTTTAAATTTTTGGGAAATGCTGAGTATAGATATTCGACAAAGTAAGGCACTTGCAAATTATGATATTTAAATATAAAATGATTACAGAACACACGTTCCTATTCGTGTAAATTTTATTTTTTGTATAACTAAGGGAGGCATGCATAATGACAAGAATTCCTGAGGAGGATCGAAATATTATTGAGCAGGCTATTTATTTGCCGATGGTACTAACGGTTTTAAATCGGGATCTTAACGTTATTAATAAGAGCCCTTTTAAGCTTAAACAGCCATATCTAAATTTAATTGAGGAGACCATGAAAGTTATTCAAAAGGAATTGAAAGAAGTAAAACAATATATGTATAAAAATAAACTGAAGGTTGAACAGCTGAAGCGGGATGAGGCGTTTACGATGTTCATTTTTCTATATAAGGGCTATGAAGAACAGCATAATTATTTTAATCCCCGTATTCGCAATAGAGTTCAGGAGTTATTAGAATTTTATTTATATCGGCGTCACCTTCACGAATTACAGAGTGAAAAAAAAGTGGGGTACTCATAGGGAATATCCCCTAAGACCACCCTCACTAATTATTTGTATTCCTTTTCTCCTGCACTATACTTGCTAGTATGCTCGGAAGCATTTAGATTTCTTCTTCCGCTAATGAAATACCAGTCCTTTCGCTCTAAATTTTCGATCCTTCTGCTAAGCGTAGTTTTCAACAAAGCCGTTCGTAGTATTTGATTATTAATGGAGTTGTAGGAAACCGGTAAAGTCAAAGTTCTTTTATTGTTAAATAAAATTTTTGTATTGGCTGCGTCTTCACGGCGGTGTAAAAGGACATGCTCTTGAGATATCCATATGCATTGAGAGTTAGTCGGAGATGTCGTTGGAAAAAAATAAATGGAGTTTGTGGAGTCTACTGTGATGGGTGCTTTGTGGGTAATTCCTGTAAGTTGTTTAGTCGCCTCTTTCCTGCCCTCATAACTGCTCCCGAAGGAAATACACCCTTTCTTTATTATATCAATAGGTTTAAATGGTGAAACATATTCATCCTCCAGCTCCCAAATTTGCGAGTAAACTTTGCTGCCATATGTTAAAGGCATAATAATCATTGTGTCTGGATTAATTTCATATTCTTCAATCAAAGGGGGAGTTATTATTTTTACCATTACCTCATCTCCTCAAAAGTTATATTCCATCAACCATACCAGATTATTACCAAATAAACTCACTTTCTTCAAAAAGTTCTTAAATTGTTCATAATTTTCATATTCATAAATATTTTTAGAAAATTTATATAAATTAAGTGAATAAAAAGGAGGAACCCCATATAATAGTAAAAAGCGTTGAGGTGATTTTCGTGAATGAAAAATCATACACAGAGCTGATGAAAAAAAACGCCATGAAAAGGAAAAAGTTGAAGGAATCCTATGTTTTAGATCTTTATATTGACATGTTGCTATCAGAAGTGCTGCTGACAAAGGAAAAAAAGCATCTCATGGAAGAAATTGACCATTCCCTTGATGAAGGCAATAAACCGGCATTTATTCATTTATCAAAGAAGTATATTGAGCTGACAAAGCGATTTGGCACATAATTCTAGAATCTCCCGAAATTACGGGAGATTTATTTAATTTGTAAAAAAGTGATCTGGAATCAGATATTTAATCTAAAATGGTTCCGTAAAAAATTCATGGTGAGGGTTTTTGATGTGGATACTTCTAGACACGTTTCATGGACGCTTCATGGTGAGGGTTTTTCATACGGATGCTCCGGAACGTGTACCATGAACGCTTTATAGTGAGCGTTTCTCATACGGCGCTCCGAAACGCGAGTCATGAACCCTTCATAGTGAGCATTTCTCGTACGGGCGCTCCAAGACGCGAGTCACATCTACTCTAAGTTTAAGATATTAAAAGGCAGATACCAAATTAGTTAGGCTTCCTAATTAAATATTCTAATTTGATTTCCTTAAAATTACAAAGTTTAAAATTGTCATTCGAGTTAAAGAAAGCACTAGTAAGAAAAGTTCGAGTCATATTTTTGTAGACAGGCTTTTCAATGAATGAAATAATTTGAATTATAAGATAAAGGAAATTTTAAAAAAATCTAAATTCTTTTAAGAGAAAAAGTGGTTAAGGATGCTAGAAGGAGTGGAAAAAAGATGAAGTATAATTTTGACGAAATAATTGATCGTAAAGGGACAAATGCAATGAACACGGACGGCTTTAGAGAATATATTTTTAAAGCACCAAAAGACATGGTTTTCCCTTATAAAGATGATGAATTTATTCGTATGTGGGTAGCTGATATGGAGTTTGCTGCTCCTCCTGAAATTATCGAAGCGGTCAAAGAGCGAGTGGATAAGCGGATTTTTGGTTATAGCAAGGTATTTGATCCAAACTATTATCTTGCTTTCTCCAATTGGACGAAACAGCATTACAACTGGACCTTCGAACAAGAGCACTTGGTGACTTCGCCTGGAATTATACCTGCTTTGTATGAGTTGGTTGAATATATCTGCAAACCAGACGAGAAGGTTTTAATTGTTACCCCGTCTTATGCCTATTTCAAACATGCTGCGGATTTCAGTAATATTGAATTAGTAACCTCTGATCTAGTGAATCAACAGGGTTATTACACGATGGATTTTGATGATTTAGAAGCAAAAGCGAGAGATGAAAAAGTAACATTATGCATTTTCTGTAATCCCCACAATCCATCTGGTCGTGTGTGGACTCCAGAAGAGTTAAAGAAATTTGGCGACATTTGCCTTGAAAATAATTTGTGGATTATTTCGGATGAAATTCATTGCGATTTGCTTAGAAATGGAGTTGTTCATACCCCACTGGCAAAAGTCTTCCCGCAAACAGATAGGATTATCACTTGCATGGCAACAAGCAAAACCTTTAATTTGGCTGGGTTAATGTTCTCGAACGTCATCATTCCTAATGATGAAATCAGAGCGGTGTGGAAGGCCCGCCACTACGATTTTGAAAACCCGCTGAGCATTGCAGCAACGCAGGCTGCCTACGAGCACGGTCATGAATGGCTAAAACAATTAAAAAACTATCTAGATGACAATTTTGCTTTTACCAAACAATATTTAGAACATCATTTACCTGAAGCTGAGTTTCGGATTCCTGAGGCCACTTATCTGGCATGGGTGAATATTAAATCCTATCTGCCCAACGAAGAAAACTTGCCATTATACTTTGCCAACAACGCTGGAGTGCTTCTAGAAGGAGGAAATATGTTTGTCGACAATTCAGATGGCTATATTCGCCTTAATCTGGCATGTCCAAGATCCGTATTGGCAGAGGGACTAAAAAGAATTTGTGAAGTGTTGAAAAAGGAAAGCGGAATGAAATCAGATTGCTTGGTGGGCCAAGATTAATAGATTATGTTCCCATTTTTTATAGAAAAAAATAAAAGAAAAATAACCATCAAATGTTGTTAAATCAACTTTTGATGGTTATTGTTTGTTTTAAATAAGAAAGTAATACCTGGATTGTTCATTAAAACTTAGGATAGTTAATTTAAAGATGATCAACTAAGTTCAGAAAGATTCGCAGCAACCATAGATATGTCTAACTAACCTGTTGGAACTTAAACAGGAATACTTGAAATGCAAAGGAATTTTACAATCGAATCTGTTTTATTCATCCAATTGTGGGGAGTTGTTGAATCTAGGAAAATACAATCAAAGGGATTCAGATCATATTCCTCTTTGTCAAAAAGGATAGTAAGTTTCCCTTCTAAAACGTAAAGAAATTCTTGCCCCGAGTGTGAATAAGAATCCTCTCTATTAGCGCCTGGATTAAGCAAGACTAAAATAGGATTAAATAGTGGATTTTCAATGTTTCCCACTAAATCCCTATAAAAAAATTGGCTATGTAAGGTGTTCGTCTTATTAATTATGTTTCTCATAACAGTTGGTGTAGCTTTCCTATCAGAATCTGAAAAGAAGTAGCTCGGATTGACTCCAAGTGCTTCAGAAATTTTTTTCAATGATTCAAGCGTTATGGATGATTTTGAGCGTTCCACTTGAGATAAAAAGCTGATTGAAAGATTAGTTTGATCGGCTATTTGTTTTAATGTTAACTTTCGCTCTTTTCGTAAACTCTTTATTTTTACTCCAATTAAATCGTTCACTTCCCCACTCCTTGTCAAACATTAATCAAGCTTGCCATTCTGGAAAAATTATTTACTAAGATGTTATATTAAAATTTCATTCGTTTTTCATTCAAAATAAAATTAATATATCTAAATGGTGAATTTGTTGATTTTAGGTCGAAGAAAGTATAATAAAATTCCTTACAATTAGATTTGGTAATCTTGTCCAACTTTCTAATCAAAAGGAGCATAACACAAAAGCTAAAATTTATGAACTCTATTAACTGTAATTGATTAATAGAAATTTAGTAAATAAATATATGCCATAAACAAATAGTTCTATTAAATTTTGCACTGAAGTGGCACTTAAATAGTATGTAATTACAGATGAAGAAAAGAGATATTTTTATAAAAAAATATTCAAAAAATTACGTTTACAACGAAAATTCAGTGTGTTATTATCTTAAATAATTGAAGTGGTACTTCAATAAAGATTCTTTTAATCAAGTAATCTATTTCAAAAAAATTAATTATTTAAGGAGAATGACGATGAATTTTCATGGTATTTTGGTTCCTTTGGTTACCCCTTTTAATAGTGATAAAAGTTTGGATGTAGAAACCTTAAAACAATTGACTAACAGATTTATTGATAAAGGTGTTGCTGGCTTGGTGGTGTGTGGCACCACTGGCGAATATTACACATTAAACGAAGCAGAGCGTGAAACCGTTTTAAAAACCGTGGCAGAAGTCGCCAAAGGTCGTGTAACATTGATTGCCGGTATCAATGATTTATCAACCGAAGGGGCAGTAAACCGTGCCAAGCAAGCTAAAGAGTTGGGCTATGAGGGTTTAATGCTTTCACCCACTCCTTATAGCCTGCCTGATCAAAATGGTGTGATTGCGCATTACGAAACTGTAGCATCAGCAACGGATTTACCTATTATCATGTACAACTTTCCTGCTCGCATTGGCATTGAAATTGAGTATGACACAGTGGTGCATTTGGCAAAGAATCCAAATATTGTCGCTATTAAAGAGAGCAGTGGTGACTTTAGCCGGGCTTTACGCTTACTACAAACCCCATTTGAGAATTTTGAAGTGATTTGCGGTTGTGATGATCAACCCGTAGACTTTTTCTTCTGGGGTTCGAAAAGCTGGATTGCTGGTGCAGGTAATGTGTTTCCAGAAGAGCAAGTCGCCATGTTCAATGCTGCGCAAGCTGGTGACTGGGACAAGGCAAAACAAATTATGTGCGAGATTTACCCTGCGATTCATTCAATGGAGTCTGGTAACTACAACCAAAAGGCAAAATTAGGCTGCCTAAAAGGTGAAATCAATGTTGGTACGGTACGCCTGCCTTTATCTGAATTATCTGAAGGGGAAAAAGCAGAATTCTTGGCTTTCTTTAAATAATCATTGGAGGAGAGACAAATGACCGTAACAAAAGAACAAGTCTTTGCCCTCGCCAAAGAAGGCAAACTATGGGCAGGTAACTTAATTGATGGTTTTACGAGCGCTGCAGGAAAATTAGAAAACCGCACCCCTATCGACAACAGTTTAATTGGCTATATCGCTGATGGGGATGCACAGGATGTGGATGCGGCTGTTAAGGTAGCGAGAGACACATTTGAAGCTGGGATTTGGAGTCAATTATCCCCTAGTGAGCGTAAAAAAGTGATGATTCGCTGGGCACAGTTGCTAGAAGAACACAGCGAAGAATTAGCTGCCTTGGATTGCGTGGATGCTGGTAAACCTATTACCGAATGTTTAAATACCGACATGCCAGCAACAATCGATACATTTTATTGGTACGCCGAAGCGATTGATAAACTATTTGGCAAAGTCGCTCCTACGGGTAAAGATGCCTTGGGCTTGATCGTCACGGAACCGATTGGCGTGGTTGGTGCGGTATTGCCTTGGAACTTCCCAGCGCAAATGTTTGCTTGGAAAGTGGCACCTGCTTTGGCCGCTGGTAATTCTGTGATTGTGAAACCTGCCGAATTAACTTCACTGAGCGCTTTCCGTATGATTGAACTTGCTTATGAAGCGGGTGTACCAAAAGGCGCTTTAAGCATGGTGTGTGGTTTGGGCGAAAAAGTAGGTGAACCATTGGGTCGGCACATGGATGTTGATATCGTTTCATTCACTGGTTCAACTGAAGTGGGCCGATATTTCCTGAAATACTCAGCAGAAAGTAACCTTAAAGATATTGTCTTAGAGTGCGGTGGCAAAAGCCCGCAAGTGGTATTTGAAGATGCTGACTTGGATGCGGCTGTTCCACAAATTCTATCTGCCGCCTTCTGGAATATGAGTGAAAACTGCAGCTGCGGTTCACGACTTATTGTACAAGAATCCATTAAAGAGGCATTATTAGAAAAATTAAAGTCTGGCTTAACAAGCTGGAAAGTAGGTAACCCCATGGATGAGTCGGTTGCCATTGGCCCCATGGTTGAAGAAGCACACTTTAATAAAGTGAAAGCGTTCTTGGACATAACTCTTCAAGAAGGTGGTCGCTTAGTAGCTGGCGGCAACATTCACAGTGATGTGGGTAGTGGCTGGTACATCGAACCTACTATTTTTGACAATGTAACTGCCAATATGACCTTGTTTCAAAATGAAGTCTTTGGTCCTATTTTAGCGGTTAGCACGTTTGAAACGGAAGAAGAAGCCATAGCTCTTGCCAATAACACCTCTTACGGTTTGGCTGCTTCTTTTTATAGTCAAAATGTAAACCGGACGATGCGCGTGGCACGTGCCATTAAAGCAGGAACCATTTCTGTAAATGGCTTTAGCGAGGGCGATATCACCACACCGTTTGGTGGCTTTAAACAATCTGGCTTCGGTGGCAAAGACAACGGCTTAGAAGCATTTGAACAATATGTGCAAACAAAAGTGATTTGGTACGTTAATTCATAAAAAATCTGAGTTGACATAATTGGGGGAGTAAATATGGCGAAAACAGAAAATAAGCAGTTAAAAAAAGTTGTTGCTGCATCTATGGTTGGATCTGTAGCTGAATGGTATGAGTTTTTCTTATATGGTACCGCATCTGCCCTCGTTTTTGGTGAATTGTTTTTCCAACAAACTGGAAGCGCTATTGACGGCATCCTAGCAGCATTTGCTCTCTATGCAGTAGGCTTTTTAGCTAGACCTATTGGGGGACTTGTTTTTGGTCATTTTGGTGATAAAATTGGGCGTAAAACATTATTACAGGTCAGTTTGATTATTGTTGGAATTACGACCTTCTTAATGGGATGTCTTCCAACATTCAATAGTATTGGTTATTGGGCTCCTGTTTTACTCGTTACTTTACGTTTAATTCAAGGTTTTGCTTTTGGCGGAGAATGGGGAGGAGCTGTTCTTTTAGTATCTGAGCACAGCCCTAGTAATAGACGTGGTTATTGGGCAAGTTGGCCGCAGACAGGCGTGCCATTAGGAAATTTATTAGCAACAATTATCCTCTTAATTGCATCTAAAAGCTTAAGCCCCGAGCAATTTATGGATTGGGGTTGGCGCGTAGCATTTTGGTTCTCCGCAGTTGTCGTACTAATTGGTATTTGGATTCGTAAAAGTGTTGATGATGCCCCTGTTTTCAAAGAGGCACAAGAAAAACAAGCTAAATTAGAAAAACAACAATTAGGTATTATAGAAGTGTTGAAAGACCATAAAAAGGCTATTATTGCTGGTATTGGAGCTCGTTTTGCAGAAAACATCTTATACTATATAGTTGTAACTTTCTCCATTAGTTATTTAAAACTTGTCGTCGGTAAAGATACGACACAAATTTTAATATTAATGTTTGGTGCCCATGCTATTCACTTTTTCTTTATTCCATTAATGGGACACTTAAGCGATGTTTGGGGACGTAAGCCAATCTATATTACAGGAGCCATTTTAACCGCATTTTGGGGATTTATTGGATTTCCAATGATGGATACAGGAAATGATTGGTTAATTATGTCTGCCATTACGATTGGTTTATTCATACAATCGATGACGTATGCACCATACTCATCATTAATGACAGAGTTATTTCCAACTCACATCAGATATACAGCTTTGTCTTTGTGTTATCAAGTAGCACCAATTTTAGCAGGATCATTGGCTCCATTAATTTCATTAAGTCTCCTAACTAAATTTAATAGCTCCATCCCAATTTCAATTTATTTAGTCGCATCAAGTATCATTTCTATTTCATGTATCATGTTAGTAAAAGAAACAAAAGGAAAGTCACTCACTTTTGATAAAGCAGGATAAATATTTTCGCCAGCTTTACACATTTGTTGGTATTAAAGTCTTTGAAAAATTTATCAATAATTAAGAAGTAACCAAACATGTATGTTAAAAAAAAGTAGCCTTTCTTTGGAGAGGCGCTTTTTTGTTTATTATGTGGGAGCAGATCTGCGTAAAACCTTGTGAAAAATAAAAGTTCTGATTGCAATTTTTTTAAAACCGATTAATTGAAAAGTAAAAGGTTTGATATTGCCTCAAGACAATCTGTATATATTTTGTTGACGTGGTATCGAGTTCTTGATTATTCAATTTCGGAAACGGTAATGCTTTTTATACAAATAGATCAGGAGCTACTTTACATGTAAAAATGATATAATATATTTAAAATTATTAGTATGAATCGGAGGTGCATGTCAATGCAGAAAATCAAAATCGGGAATTATTTATCTTTCACATGAATAATGAAGAAATAAGGGTAATTGAAAGCCATTATATAGCTAATATAAGGATTGGGGGATTCCATTGTTAAAAACAATTAATCAAAACTTTATTGATGAATTAGTATTAACTGCTGTATCCAAGAAACACATTTTCGGTGCTGTATTATGTGTTGAAAAGGGAGATGACTCGTTATCCCTAATCAGTGCTGCTGGAACCCTAACTACAAATCGGCCCTATTTCATCGCTAGCGTAACAAAATTATATGTAACGGCTGTTTTGCTAAAATTAAGATCAGAAAATTTTCTCCAACTTCATGATAAAATCTCCAAATATTTACCTAATGATATCCTACACGAACTCCACATGCTTAAAGGTATAGATTACTCCAAGGGAATAACAATTCAACATTTAATGTCCAATACATCGGGAATTCCTGATTATTTTACTGGTGATGTGATTGCCGAATTAACAACAGGAAACGATCAAAGCTGGGGCTTTGAAAAAACTATAGCAAGTGCAAAACAGAAAAAACCGAAATTTATCCCTGGAAAAAGAGCTCATTATTCTGATACCAATTATCAGCTTTTAGGGAAAATCATTGAAACAATTACGGAAAAAGATATTCATACAGTATTCAAGGAGGTTATTTTTGATGAACTAACATTAGAGAGAACATACCTTTTTGAAGAACTTAACGATGTAAAGCCAGCACCTTTCTATTTTAAAGATAAGAAACTGCATTTGCCTTTATACATGTCTTCTATAGGACCAGAGGGAGGTATTGTATCGACGGCTAGAGAATCTATGATTTTTTTAAAGGCATTTATAAATGGTCACTTTTTTCCTAAAGAATATTTCAATGAGCTAAGAAATTGGAGGATTCTTTTTGGCCCAGGATTATTTTTTTATGGTGTTGGGATTGCAAG
The DNA here is from genome assembly GCF_036965085.1 of Bacillus sp. JJ1532. Taxonomy (NCBI): domain Bacteria; kingdom Bacillati; phylum Bacillota; class Bacilli; order Caryophanales; family Bacillaceae; genus Bacillus; species Bacillus sp. JJ1532. Next base: position 68,836 of record NZ_JBALOW010000015.1, on the reverse strand, counting down.
TCAGCCCATATCTTTTAAACAATTTAAGGAGGGTTTAATTGGACATTGGGGCCAAACAGGTGCTTTTTCGTTTTACCATCCAAAGACTGATCTTTACTTTACAGGAACCGTTAATCAGTTTTATGGGCATAGAATTGCAGCAAAGATGATGTTGGATGTCATCAAGATGTATAAAACACAGAGTTGATGTTGTTCTATATTCCAAAATTAGGGCGCCTATCTTGAATAAGAAGGGCGTTCTTTTTGAATGGGGCTAAATAATAGAAGAATCTCAAGAAAAAATTGATTAGTAATGGTTACATAATTAGCCACAGAAGACCAATATGGGTTTTCTGCTTTTTTATTGGACCGAGTATCTACTCGTGTAACTCTAGCATTCATTACTTAAAAAGGTGGTTTAATAGATTTAAATCTAATGGTAAAAATATATAAACAAATTTTCAACCGATAATAGACGTAGTATACTAATCATTGAAATTTATTGAAAGTCGAGGATTACCATGATAAAGAAGCTGACAGAACTTTTGCGACCTACTAACCTTCTAGTAATCATTATCTTAATTGTTTTTCCAATCATTCCGATGACATTTATTAGGGCGCTAAATCTAGAAATAGCTGAACCAGATACGTTAGCCTATTTTGGTTCCATTTTAGGAGGAATTTTAACACTAGTTGGGGTGTCTTTAACGATAAGACATTCTGATAATTCATATAAGAAGGCGTTTGAAAAAACCTTAGAAAGTGAATTTATTCAATCCTTTCCTCAAAAAATTGAAGCCATTAATAATGTGAAAATTGAAAGTGAGAAATTCCTTTCTGAATTTAAATCTATGATTGGTCCGGTTATTGAACACCCTGAAGCAGCAGGGATAAACTCTGAAACACTTAAGGAGTTAAAAAATACTTATAGCCTTAAACTTTTACCAGTGGCAGCAAGATTAGACGGTCATGTCTATGTTGAGGTGATCCATTATTTAGAGGAAATCGATCATTTTAATGATTTTATTCTTGATAAAGATCGGTATATCGAACGTAATGGTCTTGATATGTATAAGGAAGAATTTAAAGTAAAGTATGCACAGGCTTGCCTTAAAATAAGTCGTTCCATCGAATTTTTTGATGAATATCAAAAATCAATGGGGGATTATTTTACAAAGATCACAAAAGATACGAATCTTTGGAAGCATAACCCCATGCTTGGTCATCGACAAAGTAAAAGAAACCTTTATGAAAAGCTATTTCAGAGAGTCCGTTCATTTAAGAGAGAAAAATTTAAGATTACAGTTGCTCATAATCAAACCTCTCTTGAAAATCCTTATCATTTAGGGATGCAGAAATTTAAAGAAGCAGTCGAAACAGCATCAAATGAAACGCTTCAAGTTGAAATTCACCCTGGGACACTAGGAACAAATGAAGTTGAATTATTGACCAAGCTTCAAAAAGGAGCCATTGATGTCATTGTGGTTTCACCAAATGTGGTATCAAGGATAGGGATTAATGAACTTGATCTTTTGGCTTTACCTTATCTTTTTGACAGTTATGAGCATTGGGAGAGAGCGGTTGATGGGAAAGTTGGACGGTACATTTCTTCTCTAATTAAAAGAAAGTCAAATAATCGGTTACACGTTTTAGGTTACTTGTCAGCAGGTGTAAGACATTACTATGGAAAGAAACCTATTGTTGGATTAGATGATTTAAAAGGAATGACCGTACGAACACAAACAACAGGTGTTGCGGCGGACTATTTAACAAAAATCGGTGCCATTACGACCTCTATGGTTTGGGGTGAAATCTACCAAGGACTCCAACAAAAAACGATTGACTTTGCAGAGAATGCATATCCTTACTTTGTTGAACAGAACCATCATAAAACGGATAATGGAAAATATATCACGGAGACGGGTCACGATTATACAACTCGCTTTTTGTTAATGAATGGTAAGAAATATTCGGCTTTATCAAGACAACAGAAAAAAGTTCTTATGGAAGCAGTAAAGGTAGCTGTTGAAGAGGAAAGACAAGCATTATATGATCAGGAAGCAGTGTACAAGGAAATCGCTTTACAAGATGGAGCAGAAATTTACCAAATTGATCCTCAGCCTTTTAAACAAATTGTGGAGCCTATCCAGCAAATGTTAGCAAAGGATATTGAAACAGAGAATCTGTTAAAAACGATTAAGGAATTAAAACAGATTAGTTAAGCCAAAGGGAAAATCTCTGTTTTTTTGGAATTTGGGTATGGTAAACGCAAGCACCTTATACACTCTAGACATGTGGAGTGCTGTTCACTGCCTGTAAGAAAAGAATAATACGAGATGTAACAGTGAGAAAAGCCTTTCCATTTGGAAAGGCTTTAGTTTTTGTAAATATAAAACGGTTCCCAATTTCTACGTTGCCAGAGTGAGGATTGAAATATTAAGAGTTAAGTACAGCCAACGCAGCTAGTCTTTCTTATGGTTTATATTTCAGTAAGAGTGCTATTTGCTCTAAGATTAATTTTTTAGAATAAGTCAATAAGGAATAAAACTGTAGGAAATAGGATTCATCATCTATGTATTTATAAATATTTTTATATTTTGAGTGGCTGCTTTTGTATTTGTGTTTGAAAAGCGGATGGAAGAAAAGTATTTGGGCTGATAGGCAAGTTACCAAAACCAGCTTCAGGTAATAAGTTACTTGTATAAGCCGGAGGAGGGAGAAAATGGGTAGACGAATAAAACATACTTCACGTGATGTAGAGGAGTTAGCAAGGCTCATGCTGGCGGAAGGGATCGGTGAAGGACCCAAAGGGATGAGCATGGTAGGAACGGTTGTGTCCAATCGAGTCGAAGCTGACTGTGCTCCTGACTTCAGAGGGTTGCGCAATATCAGACATGCGATTTATCAAACTATACCTGGGACTGGAATTCCTCATTTCGAGCCAGTCTTAAATGGAACATTGTATACACAACGTCCCAAAGATGCTGACCTCCAAAGGGCTAGGAATTTGTTGCATGGTTATAGGGAACCTCGGTCTAGAATGAATTTGTGGTTTTTTAACCCCAGTCCGGGAAAAAAATTCCGAGCTCCTTGTTCCGCCACGATGCCAAGATCCCCCAATACGAAGTTCGATCATGCCTACAGGAATCATTGCTTCTATGTGGCTGTACCAGGCTACTGTGAAGAGTTTTATAGATAAATTAAAAAGGAGCTGATCTTCATGACATGTGGAAACTCTAGTTATTATCCAGTGAGTTATTATCCTGGTTATTATCCAGATTCTATGATGCGTAGCAGTGGCACACAATCTGCTGGCTTCCCGATGGCTATGCCAGCTGGACCCTCATATTCTGTACCAACGGTCCCATTAGGTACTGCACAGCAACTTCTCGGAGGTGCGATGGAAGAATCATTTATCGAAAATATTTTACGCTTCAACAAAGGTAAGATTGGTACATTCTACTTTACTTACCAAGGTAACAACCAATGGAATGCGATGGTTTACCATGGACGTGTAGAAACGGCAGGTCGAGACCACCTAATCATCAGCGACCCGAAAAGCGGTAAACGCTACCTGCTGATGATGGCCAATCTCGACTGGGTGGAATTCGGGGAAAGAATTAATTATCCTTCCCCGACAATCACTCCGGAAGTTCAGGCGTCCCTGACTCAAACGGACTGAGTTTGTAGAAGGTAAAAACCCGCTTACTTCCTTTTTGGAAAATGAGCGGGTTTTTAGTTCTAACACAGATAGATTGTAAATTTAGGAATAAATTGAAGTGAACTTTTTCGCTGGTACCATTAAAGGTCATACAGTTGATAAGTTCGGTCTGTATGCTTGGATTTAAGAGGAAGAGAGTCAGAGAATCTCTATGTATGTTTTCAAAATAAAAGACTCTAACCCATGTAAGATTAGAGTCTCTGTATTTTATTTATCTATTTGGATTTTGATTGTAATTGGTTCAACGTCCATTTTAACGTTTAATGCGGCATATGATCCGACTTTGTCAATTCTGCCCCAGAACCCTTCCGTGTTGTTTGTTTTTCTAAAGGTAAATTTGAAGCCAATTCCTTTTTTGTCGTCTTCCATGTCAAACCAAATGGCTTCTGCTTTTTGGGCCTCATTATCGATGAGATCTTCAGTTAGCACTTTTTTTAATACTTGTGCACCGAAGATATCGGTCGCCATTGGATTTTTGCTATAGTATTCGATCCCTTTTGTCGTTTCGTGCATTTTATTAAGCTCGAACGTACCAGCAGATACGTTGAACCGGTCGCCTTTTTCCAAGTAGTGCATCGTTACATTGTTCATCGCAAAGCGCTTACCCTTAGGCGTTTTCGCATCCTGCAAATCGATGATTAATAAGCCGCTCTCACCAACAACTTCTATACTGTCATCCGAGCCATAGTATACCATGGCGGAATTTTCATCAATTCCAAAGCCATAACGTGTTTTATTATATTGGGTTGCCACTAGCAAACGTCCAAAACGACCCCGTTCGAGAAAATGCTGGTCAACAATTCCGTGTGGAAAAAATCCGAAACCGGTAGTTAGATACAGTTGATCGTTATCTACCTCTTGATCAGAGTGTTTAAGAAGATGAACTCCTTCCGTTAAGGCACTGACGCTCGTTCCATTCGCAATCATCGGATTGCTCATAATCGCAGCACCTGCACTTGAACCGCCAAGAACCGCGCCGTTTTCATATATTTTTCGAATGGCTTGTAATACGACTGTATCTTCTCCATCTGATGTCATTAACGTTTTAACATGTCGTAATTGATCACCGCCCACAAACCAAATCGCGTCAACTTCTTCTATTTTTTTTGCTATCTCGGCACTATTTCCGTTATCCTTCCACGCAGATTCATCCACGTCCTTTGTCGAAGGATCATCTATTACTGCGATGGGTGCCGTATAAATATTCGCTGCGGAAACACCGTAGTGAATGAAATCCTCTTTATATGCATTAGCACTTCCAATCGGTTCAGCACTAGACGCAGGAATAATCGCAATCTCAATATCTTCTAGAGACTTCCCTTTATATTGTTGGGCTAAAGTTAAGTATTTCTTGTAAACTGCCTCATTATCTGAATCCAGGGCACCACCAACAATGACGAGTGAACCAGCATTCTTAGTTACATTTTTATTATTCTGAGCTGCTTCTACATTAAATGATGATATCGTTAAGGCAAACACTGTTAACACAAGAACGCAAATAATGGATAATTTCCTCAACCTTAATCCCTCCAATTTTTTATTCAAATGTACCTTTAACAATCGGCACTTTGTTTTCAACCATCACTTTCCCTTTGGCGATGACAGTGTCAATGTCTAGAGTCTCTTTATCTAGTAAAACAATGTCAGCATCTGTTCCTTCTTCAATGCGACCCTTGTTCGAAAGCTTAAGAACATTTGCAGGGTTTAATGTAATAACTTGCAGGGCTGTTTCTAATGAAATTCCATCATTGATGACGGCATCTCGCGCCTCCATATATAAGGAGGAAACTTTTCCAACTTGAAGACCAATTAATTCTCCATTTTCGTTAAAAGTAGGCAGACTGCCTTGGCCATCAGACGAAAAAGTAATATTCTCAAGCGGCACACCGGCATCAAGCATCCGCTTCAACCCTTCGCTACACTTCACTTCTCCTTCTTCAAAAAACTGTGGAACGGAACTCGTCGTAAAATCAACGTAACCACCGTTTTTGGCATACTCAATCCCAGCCAGGAATAAATCTTCATTCCGGTTAATATGGGTTGGGTGAAAGTGGGAAATAGGAATATTCGTCTTTTCAATGACTTCCTCAAGCAAAGAGAGCTTATCTGCCCCATCGCCGAGATGAATCTCAACAAGGCCGGCCTTACCTGCTAAAATCCCGCCATTTCGGGCTGCGGTAGCAATTCTTGCAATTTCCTCAGCCGTTGGTTCCGATGACCGATGATCGGCGATGGCAATTTCGCCAATCCCGATAATTTTGTCAATAAAAATGAGATCTTCCTCGATTTTGCCTGTGATCGTTCTTACTGGCAACTGATACGAACCTGAATGAATAAAGCATGTCACGCCTTCTTCTTCTAAGCCGTTCGCTTTCGCAAGCAGGCTTTCCATTCGTCTCGTTGTCCCATCCGTACCAAGAAGGCCGACGACCGTCGTAATGCCTGCAGTGGTTAAATCAGTTAACATCAACTCCGGCGTCCGGGTTTTGAAGCCACCTTCGCCCCCGCCTCCGATGATATGAACATGGGCATCGATAAATCCAGGGACAACGATTTTGTCCGAAGCATCAATAACCGTAATGGGAACAAAATTATCAGGTTGTTCAATGAATTCTCTTACATAACCGATTTTACTATCAACTAGCAATATATCTTTCTTGCCTAAATAATAAGGTGCATACACTTCCCCATTTTTAATTAAAGTAAGCACTATATTCCCCTCCTACGTTACACTCTAGATGTGCTTTTTTTAAAACGGACCATAATTGATTAAATGTGCGACAACCACTGCAATTAAGCCAATTACAAATTGGATTATCACTAACGGTAAAACCCACTTTGCCCATTTCGTCCACGGAATCCCAGCGATTGCTAACCCAGCCATTAAAGTACCGGCAGTTGGGAAAATAATATTTCCGATCCCATCAGCAAATGAGAAGGATAGAACAGCAGTCTGTCTTGTAATATCAAGCAAATCAGCGAGCGGTGTCATAATAGGCATTGTTAACATCGCATGTCCGCTTCCAGATGCTAAAATAAAGTGAATCACCGTTTGGAAACTATACATACCCATAACACTGATCGTTCCCGGAACATGACTAATCGCTTCCGATATACCGTACAGCATCGGATCGACGATATTCCCTTGGTTTAAGACAACTAACGTCGCCCGCGATACCCCGATAATTAACGCACCGGTTATTAAAGCAGCGGACCCGCTCATAAAGTTTTTCACAAGATTATCAACAGAAAGTTTGCCAATGATGCCTATAACGATCGTTAAAATAATAAATAAAGCCGCAATCTCAGAAAGGTACCACTCATATTTGATTACTCCGTATGCTAGAACGACATAAGCTGATAGAAATGCTCCAAGAATTAATTTATGTTTTGTTGTCAATTGCACATTTGATTTCAGCAGCTCGTCGGCAGCTGTTTTGTCGTAATTGCCGTAAAAACCTAATTCAGGGTTTCGTTTTACCTTCATTGCATAACGATAAACAAAAATCACAGAAACAAGGTAAACAATAACAAACAAGATTAAGCGTAATCCAATCCCTGAGAATAATGGAAGTTCTGCAATTCCTTGAGCAATTCCCACTGTAAATGGATTCATAACAGCCGTTGTAAAACCAGCAGCTGCACCAAGGAGCACAATGGCCATCCCTGTGATCGTGTCAAAACCAAGGGCGATGGCAAGCGGAATTAATAAAGGTATATAAGCTAGCCCCTCCTCGGCCATCCCCATTAATGATCCTCCAGCAGCAAAAAACAGCATCATTATTGGGATTAACAGCTTTTCCCGTTTCGCTAGTTTTTTCGCCATTGTGGCAATTAAGACATCAATGGTTCCAGTCGCCTTGAATACACCAAAAAATCCCCCAATGATTAAAACAAAGAAAATAATACCGCCGGCTTCCACCATCCCTTTATGAATGGCTTTCACCATATCGAATGGGTTTACTGGTGAAGATTCCGTCCATTGAAATGAACCTGGCTCAACGACGGTTCTGCCATCTACCTCTACTCGGTTATACTCCCCAGCTGGCAAAACCCACGTTAAAATCATCGCTACGACAACTACTCCGAATAGTAACGCAAAGGCATTGATTTGCACCGGCTTCTTTTTAGGCGCGGCTGCCGGTTCTACAATCTTGTTCAATTGACTCATTAATCCATCTCCTTTTTAGAATTTTAATGAATGACACTGAATTTACTTGCAATTATTGTGCCAATTCAGGGGGGGGCGAATTCTGAAAATTTAAATCATTAAGGGCTTTATATTGGTTCTTATTGGTTCCTTTTGGTACAATAAAAGAACCAGATTCACGTAAAAGGAGGCCGCTACTATCAAACAATCACTTACGTTAATTGCAGGCAGCAGGCAGACAAAACAAGTTTTGCATGAACAGCTGCAACAGTTATTGGGAGATTACGTCCAAATTGAGATTTACTCCACTGATGAAGGGCTACCCACCCAACTGACCGATGATTTCTTTTTATTCTCATCAGAGGTGACAAAGCTAGAATCGCAAGAGGTGTGTCAGATTACCGGCAAAGAAATGATGGTCGGAAAGCGGACAATTCATCACCGATTCATCGACCAGCTATTAAAAATACCAGTACATTCTGATGTTCTAGTTGTCAATGATGACGATTCAGCAACGATTGAAGTGATAGAATCGCTTTATCAGCTGGGTATTGATCATTTACGGTTCATCCCATACAAGAAGGACCAAATTTTTTATAAAAATATCGATATCGCCATATCTCCCGGAGAAACCCATCTTTGTCCGCCCTCTATTAATAATGTCATTGATATTGGAGTTCGGCTGTTTGATATGGCCACGATTTTAAAAGTAGTAGAATACTTTTGTTTAGGGGAAAAAATCTCATCATTGATTTCAGAAAGATATATTCGTAACATAATTGATTTACAACGAGAGCTATCATTCGCGGAACAAAATGCAAAACAAATGAAGCAGCATATTCAAAACGTGGTTAACACTGTCGATGACGGCATTATTGCGATTAATAAACAGCATCGGGTTACTGTTTTTAATCGGCGCTTAGGGGCCTTGTTTCATCTTCCTGTTGATGACGCCATCAATAAGCAATTGGAGGAAGTGATCATCCAACAAGATCTTATCGACTTTATCTTACATAGTAATGAAGAAAGTAAATTTTTTACGATTTACGGTGTGGATCTTGTCATTTTCCGTCATCAAATGGAAACGGAAAATACAATCGTGGCGACTTTTAAAAGTATTCATCAAGCGTTTGAGGTTGAAAAAATGGCGCAGAGGGAATTGAAAAACAAAGGATTTTATGCAAAATACCACTTTGATGATATCGTTGGCGACCACCCGCTCCTCAAAGAAACGAAACAAATCGCCAAAAAGCTGGCCCTCTCCGAGCATCCGGTTTTAATTCAAGGGGAAACAGGGACGGGAAAAGAATTATTCGCCCACTCGATCCATCTTCATTCCATGCGAAAAAACGGACCATTTATCGCCATCAATTGCAGTGCTTTAACCGAAAATCTACTTGAAAGCGAATTGTTTGGCTACGAGGAAGGAGCTTTTACTGGTGCGCAAAAAGGTGGGAAAAAGGGGTTGTTCGAATTAGCGGATAATGGAACAATTTTTTTGGATGAAGTAGGCGATATTAGTCTCGCAGTTCAATCTCATTTATTACGGGTCCTTCAGGAGAAAGAATTGCGGCGAATCGGCGGGAGGAAAGTCATTCCTATAAATGTCCGGGTCATCGCGGCCACAAATAAGGATATTCAACTAAAATTGGAAGAAGGCTCATTTCGTTCTGATTTATTTTACCGCTTGAACGTTCTTACGCTTTCTGTTCCACCGCTTCGAGATCGAAAAACGGATATCCCGTTATTGGTCAAACATTTTATTACGAAAAGCGGAAAATGGGTCAAGGTTGAAGAAAATCTCCCAGAACAGCTGCAAAAACACGAATGGTTAGGTAATATCCGTGAATTAAAAAGCACGATTGACTACATGCTCACCATCTGTGATGGAAATAAGATTGAACTGAAAGATATTCCTTACAACCGCATTCAAAAAAATAGGAAGCAAGAGATAGTAACGAGCTATCCAATTCCTAACAATTTAATGGAAATATATGAATATAAGTTTATCCTCGAAACGATTAAACATTGTAATGATAATGGTAATCCGGCAAGCCGACAGCATATTTCAATGGTTAGCGAGGAAACCGGTTCTTTTTTATCGCCGCAGCAAGTTCGCAGACGATTGGATTACCTCGAAACAAAAGGCTTCATTACGAAAGGCCGGGGAAGATCCGGGACAAAAATTACCACTAACGGGGTAGAGTATTTACAACAGCTGGAATTACATGCAACATAACAACAGCCGATAAACTTAAGTTTTCTTTATATTAACCGACACTGAAAAAGCGGTTGAGGCGACAAGGGGGATTTTGTCACTTCAACCGGTTTTAGTTTAATTGGGAGGTACCCTCCATATGAAGTGCTCGGTAATAAAATTTTACGTTGGGGGTCAGACGGCATTTTTTATGGCGGCAATCCTTTCTTCCCACAATACCCTTCAATAAAACCGACTAAATCCCTATCCTCGATTAGTCAGAATAATCCGATAATACCATTTCGTTTAAATACTCTTCCAACTATACTAGTAATGTAATTGAAAAAAATGATAGTTTGGGAGGTAATGTGTTGAAAAAATTATGGATGTCTTTTGTCGTAGTAATGTTCTTTGTGTCAGCTCTGTTAACATCTCAAGCAAATGCAGCTGACACCGTTCCTGGAGGTCCATCAACAAATGGAAACACGAGTATGGACAGTATGATTACATACGATGACATGATTAAAGAACTGAAGAAAATCGAACACACGAGTAAAGGGAAAGTAGAAGTATTCACGTTAGATGAATACGGAAAGAGTGAGCAGAACCGAAGCTTCTACGTAGCTAAAGTGGGTACAGGCCCAATTAAAATTTGGGTACAAGCTCAAATTCACGGAGATGAAAAATTAACAACGGATGCCGTATTAGAATTATTGAAAACTTTTGGTAGTAGCGGATCCAAAGATATTGAAAAGATCTTAAAAGAAACAACTATTTATGCAATCCCTATGTATAATCCGGATGGAAGCATCATGAACACACGAACAACTGCACTTCATGATGAAAATGGACAACCTAAAGTAGACAACAGAGGTCGTACCATGACGATTGATTTAAATCGTGATTGGGCAGCAAACGGGTTTCAAGCAAAAGAATCACTTGTTTTCTACAAATACTGGGCAGATGTAAAGCCAGATTTCGCTGTGGATCTTCACCATCAAGGATTTAAAACAGTTTACGGAACAAATGAATCAACATCCATGTCTCTTGGAGTTTCATTAGCACCAAATGGACCGACTTTACCAGGTATTAAAGACGGCTTATACAATGACCTTACACGCCAAATGAACGTCTATGTATACGATGCATTAAAAGATTACGGGTATATGCATATTGATCGTTACCAAACCGGCAGTGGTGATAAGAGATACGAGATTGACATCAAAGGCGGAGTTGTTTCCGCTATGATGATGGGCCTAAACTACAACAATATCAATCCAACTAATCACAGCAACCCAGCCATCTTCTTTGAAACGAAAGGAAATACAAGAGATGGAAATCTAGGCCAAAAATCAAACGGGTATTTAATCAAACAAAATTATCTTGGATTAAAAGCCTTACTTTACGGCTTAGCCACAGGTGAAGTACAAAAGGTTAATCCAAACCGTTGGGAACAAGAGATTCCTGCTTACCCGTTAGCTGGATATCAAACAGATTCTGGTATTGTTCCGGTGAGTTATTAAAAAAATGACAAAGCCCCATAGGGAGTAATCCTGTATGGGGCTTTGTTGTTTATTTTAGTTTCTTTAGTTATAAACAGAAATGTATCAAAAAAGGAAATCCTCCTCTAATACTCTCGTATAGTTTATAGAAATCACTTCCAAAGGGGGATTCGTAAGAAATAAAGTGGTTGCAAAAGATGCTAAATTTCATTAAGCCACGCGTCATGATAGAAATGAATAATTAGTGCCTGTCCCCCAGCAAAGTAATGCTTTAATACACCGAGGGTCAGGTGCCTTTTTAAGGTTTGAGTATGGGTGAGTATATTGAATTTTAATCTTTATATTTCCTCATTGCTTTCTTCGCTTCTTTTAAGTCTATTTTAGCGTTATATCCATGCTTTTGAAGAAAGTGTAATAAGTTATTTCCATTTAGTAACGTGATAGGCTTATCTTTAGAAAAATTGTATGTATCGGGTCCGTTATCAGCAGTGGTGACTAATATTCCTTTTGTTGTACCCTCATTCATAACTGTACCATATAAGTCCCTTACTGCCGAAACCCCTACAACATTTGTATATCTTTTTGCTTGAATGACGATCTTGCCACCACCAATCGGGTCAGGGGCATATGCCACTGCATCTACACCCCATCTCTACTTGCTTGAATAATTTTTACTTCTCCACCTGTCTGATTAAACTCTTTTTCAAATAATTCTCTTATTAAGTGTTCGAAGTCTTCCCAATCCATTGCTGCTAGATTAACAGTTTCATCTAATGAATCAACAACATTATATGAAGCTGTAAATCTAGAATCTTCTTGATTAATTTGGATTCTCGGGGCTATCGGGAGCCCATTCATTATACACCTAATGCCTTTATTTACCGTAAATTTTAGTTATTGAAAATAATAGCTTTAGATAAGGTACCAGACCCCTACTACGATAATGCTTAAAACCCAGGGGACATGCACCATTTTTGCAGGTTGCACTAAAATTCACAAATACGAAAATGAAATCTAATCGTACAATTTTATCAATTATAGTTATTAAATGGTACAATACTTATAGTAAAATATTGGATAAATTATAAAAAAATTCATAGGGAGGGTTTTTTATGAGGGCTTTCTTATCTCATAGTAGTAAGGATAAAGAACATTACGTTAGTAAGATTGCAAATAAGCTAGGTAAAGATAGGGTGGTTTATGACGCTCTAACTTTTGAAGAGGGATTAAAATCAATAGAAGAAATTGATAGGGGGCTAGATGTAAGTGATATTTTTGTAGTTTTTTTATCTGAGAACTCTATTAAATCTGATTGGGTACAATATGAACTATTCAGAGCAAATGAACTTCTTAATGACGATTCAAAATTAAAAAGAATTTATCCGATTATTATAGATTCAAGGATTAAGCATGACGATTCAAGAATCCCTAAATGGCTACAAGAAAATAATTTAAAAGTTGTTCTTAGTTCAAATAAGGCGGCCAACCTAATTTTACAAAGATTAAGGGAACTAAGTTATGTGGAACATCCTACCTTGGAAGAAAAGGATAATATTTTTGTTGGTAGAAATGAAATAATGGACAAGTTTGAACTTAGGATCAATGATTTCGAGAAAAATATTCCATTTGCAATTTTTGCATCGGGATTTTCAAAAATTGGACGAAAAAAGGTAATTTTTCATTCATTGATTAAATCAGATGCTATAAGATCGAGTTATAGACCACCAATTATTAAGTTAGATTCTCATGAAAGTATAGAAGATTTTATCCTAAAATTAGATGATTTAGGGTTAACTGACAGTATTGATAGGGTAGGTCTTCTAAGAAAAACTGTTGAGGAAAAAGTGCAAATTACTACAAGTTTACTTATACAATTGAAAGAAGAAAACCAGAGGTTATTCATTGAGGATAATGGTTGTATTATTAATCATACTCGTGATATTGTTGATTGGTTTAAACTAATATATGATAAGTTAAAAGATTTAAATTACATAGTTCTAGGCATTGCATCAAGGTACCGAGTTTTTGAACATTATTTATTTCGCTTTGATAATATCTTGTTCTCTCATATACCAGAATTAAATAAAAAAGAGAGAGCAATATTAATGTATAGGTACTTGCAATTTGAAAACGTAAATCTCTCAACAGACGACATTAGATATTTTGCAGATCTTTTAAGCGGGTTTCCTGAACAAGCATATTATGCTGTTAAACTAATAAAAGAATTGGGAGTACCTGTTTCTAAAAGAAATACAAATCTAATTATAGAATTTAATACAGAAAGAGTAATAAAATTGATAAACGAATATGATGGTAATCAAAAGGCAAAGGATATTCTGGCTTTATTAACTGAATATGGAACGATAGGGTATAATACTTTTTTTGATATTGTAGGAAATGATGATGAAAATAACGGTATTTTACAAGAGTTCTTTGCCAAGGGAATTTGTGAGACTTTTGGAATTAATAAAGAATATATTAGGTTAAATGATATAATTTATGACTATTTAATTAGGATGGGATTGAAAATTCCTGAAGAGTATAGATTAAAAATAGTAGAAAGCTTAGAAAGTTTTATTA
>NZ_JBALOW010000015.1:50502-54666 GCF_036965085.1 Bacillus sp. JJ1532 | reverse complement strand
ATAATAAGGATGATGAAGGGTATCTTAGTGATGTTTCTAAATATCAATTTTTAATTAAAAGGGCCATTATCGAAGATAGAATCAGCGAAGTTGAAGAATTATTGGTACCTTCACATTTTCTGCAGTCAATGAAGGAACTCTATGATGTTCATAAAAACTATGATGATGTAATTAACTTAGCAGACCGAATCTTGCAAAATGAGAACTTTATTGATAGACACATAAAAAATGAAATCAGGTATTATTTATGTATGTCACTTGCTAGAAATAAGGATGATAGGTTTAAAGAGGAAATACAACTTATTGATGGTGCTGAACATGATTTTCTCTTTGGATTTTACTATAGGCAAATCGGTAAAACAGACAAAGCTATAGAAAGATATGAAGCGGCCTTAGCAAAGAGAAAACCATTTGCAAGGGCGCAAAGAGATTTAGTCCAAGTCTATTTAAGCGTAGAGGATTACGATACAGCATATAAGTTAGCTAAAGAAAATTATGAGGACGACAAGAAAAGAAATCCTTTTCATATTCATGCTTATTTCACAAGTTTACTTAGAGGGCCAAGTATACCTGATAAAGTGAATATTCTAAGACGATTAATTGATGAGTTGCGTATAAATAAACATGAAAATGCTAGAGAGTTCTTTTATAGATGTAAAGCTCAATTTGAGGCTATCATTAATAATAATGAAAGACAAGCAATGCTGGATATAAATGAAGCTATTGAAGAATTTCCTAAGAATCATAGGGTATTAATTGATAAATTTCATATATGTGCGAAATTCCATAATGAAAAGGAAATGGAAAATATAATTAAAATATATCAAGAGCGATATAATTTAAAGCAAATATATAATCATAACACAGTTATTAAATTTAATATTTTATTATTAGCTATCAGGGGAGAATATGATAAAATACCTTCTATGGCTAGAAAATTAAAATCCTATCCCGAAGAGGCACTTGATAAGCTAATTTTAAAGTATACAAGTCCATTGGAAGAATTTGCTGCTGGGAAAGAATAAATTTTGTAATTAATGTGTAACTTACAATGTTTTATTATGATTTTACATTGTAAAAAAACTTTTATATTGTAATTTATTTCATTTATAGTTAGGTAAACACTACTACATCAATCTGCCATCACTATACAAGCCATTTAGAGTGCGTAGCAGCGTAGCAAATTAATACTAAAATAGTCAAAAGCCCATTTCCTTTTTAGAAATGGGTTTTTACATCAAATGTAAGACTAATTTTAGAAACTATAAATTAGACAGGCTATGTCGAAATTCGGGTAGTAACAGACGCTATAGCTCTTTAATTTTCCGGGAACAGGCATTTTTTGTTCTAAAAACCACTCAATTGAGTGATTTTTAGTCTCGCATTGCCCCTGCTTCACGCGAAGTCATCGCCCCTTGCCCTTCACTTACATCTTTCCTAATTTCCTGTTTTACTTTCTGCGGATCCGTTCCAGCTAATCCTGATTGCATCTTAGAACCAGAACCCAAATTCTTATTAGCTTGTTGATTCGATTGCATACAATTCCTCCTCAATTGATGTCTTAACCTTCATATTATTTACCAATACCACTTATATATCCCGAGGATTTACACCTTCGCTCAAGTGACGGCTGCATTTTTCAATGATTACAATCAGAAATACGCATGAGTTTTACCATTCGAGGCAATCATTTTAATGTATAATAACCAGTACAATTTGATCGGAAATTATCTACAAGTAGTAAATAACAAGGGGAAACAAATGACAACAACCAAAACACACATCAAAGAATGGCAGCAAGCCTTGCAACAAGAGATAAATCACTTAAAAAAGTTTGGCGGGAGCCGCTACTCAGTTATAAATGGACGACTATTATCAAACGACGGTCCGTATAGCTACTATTTTGATACAGCCATCTCATTAAGAATCCCAGTTGGTTCCTCCATAAAATTGGAATGGGGAACGATGAAAAGCAGTGGAAAGGTGCTTTCCTCTGAAGGCAGGGGAATTATTCTTGCCTTAGAGCAGAACTTTGGCGACCTCATTCCGGATGCGTATTTGCTGCATGATCCTTGGGAATTGCTTGAACAATTAATTGAGCGCTTGGATGAAATCAAAAAAAGCAAACTGAAGCGGCTAAGAGTGAAAAGATTGATGAATCCTTCCATGGAAACGAAACACCCAGAGGAAAAGATCCAGAGTAATGTTCATGAATTGGTTTTACGGTCCAAATATAATCCGGCCACGTTCGTCTGGGGGCCCCCGGGTACCGGTAAAACATACACCCTGGCCAGAACAGCAGCTAATAAATATTTTCAGAAGAAAAAAGTATTGATTTTGTCGCATAGTAATCAAGCTGTTGATGTCTTAATGGGGGAACTGACTGATTTTATAAAAAAGAAAAAAAGATTTCGAGAAGGGGATGTGCTCCGCTACGGTGGGAACATAGGGGATACTCTTTCGGCCCATCTCGACATTACGACAAATATGATGATCGAAAAGCAAGATCCGCTCCTTGCCCAGGATAGGGAGAGGCTGGTCGAAGAAAGACGCCACTTAAAGCAAGACCTGGCTCATTCTTTCAGTAAACGAGACTCAGATCATCTGCTGGAACTGGAAACAAAAATTGCCAGGCTGCTGGAAAAGGTCCGGAAGGAAGAAATTCAGTTAGTCAAAGAGGCGTTCATTGTTGGCTCAACGCTGGCAAAGGCGGCTAGTGACAGCGCTATTTATGAACAGGATTATGACCTAGTCATCCTCGATGAAGCAAGTATGGCCTATGTTCCACAAGCAGCTTTTGCCGCATCCTTGGGCAAGAGAGTCATTATTTGTGGTGACTTCAAGCAATTGCCTCCGATTGCCGCAAGCCGGGATCCTCTTGTGGCCACATGGCTGAAAGAGGACGTGTTCCATAAGGCGGGAGTGGTGGAATGGTTGAATGAAGAGAAGCTTCATCCGCAGCTTTTTTTATTAAAAGAACAGCGCAGGATGCACCCTGATATTTCAGCTTTTACGAATCGGTACATCTATCATTCACTGGTTGGCGATCACGAAAGTGTATTTAAAAGCAGAAATAGGATCACAAGCCTTGCTCCTTTTAAAGAGCGAGCTGCTGTGCTTATAGATTCGAGTTTCACGGGCCTGCATTGTATAAGTGATAAAGCAACCAATTCCAGATTCAATCTCTGGCAGCTGCTGCTGTCTTTTCAATTGATTCATGAAGCATATATAGGTGGAGCTAAATCGATCGGGTATGTGACACCATACCGTGCTCAGGCGAATCTTATGGAGATGCTTCTTGAAGAGATATATGAGGAAGAACGCAGCCAAGCGGATATTATTGCAGCTACTGTCCACCGATTTCAGGGAAGTGAGCGGGATGTGATGATCTTTGATACGGTCGATAGTGCCCCGCAAGAACGGGCTGGTATGCTGCTGACTGGCAAGGAAAGTGAACGTTTGATTAATGTGGCTATTACGAGAACGAAAGGAAAATTTCTTCACGTCAGCAATAGAAATTTTATCGAAAAGCATGTTTATCCAAGAAAAACACTGCGGCAACTCGTTGATCATCAAGTAAGGAACAAACAAACGGTTACAACGAAAGAAATTGGCTCGTGGATTCGCAACCAACACCCAAAATTAAGCTGGATGCATGCGCGAAAACTGGAAGCTATTTTTCAAGATCTAAGGTCGGCAAAGTCATCGATTACCATCTCCTTGCCAGAGGGAAGCAAGTTATCTGAAGAATGGACTAAGCAGTTATTAAATAGAGAAAAACGAGTAAAATTGACCATTATTTCGAAACAAAAGTGGAGCAATTCCGATGTCTGGCTAGATCAGAGCTTTCCCTTTCCATTTGTGATCATTGACGAGAAAGTTTTGTGGCTGGGACTTCCGCTTGAAGGTGCCAGGGGAGTCCAGCCTCCTTATGTAGCGGCTAAGCTTCGTTCGAGTAATGTGTGTGAATACTTGTTAAAACAGATTTAGTTAAACTGTTTTCCGAGATGATCGACCTATTTTAGATAGGCGACTTATACCTTTTTAAATTATGTTTGTTAAACGAAAAGTTTCACCAAGCTGCCTTTATTGGCGGCTTTTCTTTTTTAAAATAACTATTTATCGAAAGTTATGAAGTAATTAGTCTAAAAAATCTACTAATTT
>NZ_JBALOW010000015.1:0-50496 GCF_036965085.1 Bacillus sp. JJ1532 | reverse complement strand
ATATTATTCTAATAAAATAAATAACTAATTTAGGAGGGAAAATATGAGCAAAAAAAACTTAAGGATCATTTTAATCGTCATACCATTTATCCTTATGCTCGTTGCAATACCTTTTGTTAATCGAATTCATCCTTTCATAATCGGATTGCCATTTTTTCATTTTTGGCTGCTTTTAGGGATGATAATCACTCCAATATGTACATTTATGATTTATCAATTAGATAAGTCGGAAGGGAAATTTAAATGATGCAAGGAAATTTAACAGCTTTGTTAATCACAAGTTTTATTGTTCTATCAGTTATTTTAATTGGATTTATAGCAGGACGGGATAAAGCTAGCAGAAGTTCCGTAGAGGAATGGTCTGTCGGCGGGAGACGTTTTGGCCCATTGTTAGTTTGGCTCTTAGTAGGTGCTGATTTATATACAGCCTATACTTTTTTAGGATTAACAAGTCAAGCCTATTCAAGTGGAAGCATTGCATTCTTTGTAATTCCGTATACGATTATTGCCTTTTTTATTTCCTATTTCTATTTGCCGAAGCTATGGGGAGTTTCCAAAAAATTCAAACTAACAACTCTTGCTGATTATGCGAAATTGAGATTTGGTAGTAAATTTTTATCCTTACTAATCGCAATTGTTGGAGTGTTAATGCTTATTCCTTATATTGATCTGCAGCTAGCTGGTATTCAAGATACACTGAAAGTTGCAGGTACAGGGTTTATTAATGTTAATGTAGTTGTTATTCTTTCATTCTTTTTAGTTGCCCTTTATACATTCTTTAGCGGAATAAAAGGACCAACCTATACAGCTATTATTAAAGACATTTTAATCTGGGTTATCATGTTATTCCTCGTTGTGACTATTCCAATCATCCACTTTGGAGGATGGGGATCCATGATGGATAAAATTGTGACTGAGACCCCTGAATTGTTAACCATCCCTACAACAGGGCCAAGAGGGATTCCTTGGTTTCTCACAGCTTCATTAGTATCTGGATTGGCATTATTTATGTGGGCTCACGGTGTAACAGGGGTATTTACTGCTAAAAGTACTGATGCCCTTAGGAAAAATGCAATTTATTTACCACTTTACAATATTGTATTGATTCTTGTTGTTTTCCTAGGATTTGCTGCATTTCATGTATTGCCAGAAGGCAGCGACCCGCGTTTCGCGCTGCTAAGTTTAATACAAGTATCTTACGGTGGAGTAGTTCAAGGACTATCCTATGCTACTATTGCACTAGCATCACTTATTCCTTGTTCTATCATGGCGATTGGTGCGTCCAATCTTTTTGCGAATAATATTTATCGAGATTTTATTAATCCAAAGGTTTCACCTGCAAAATTAACGATGATTACTCGCTCAATGGTATTTGTCGTTATTGGCCTAGCTTTAATCTTTGGGATGCTTTTCCCGACAGCACTTGTATCCCTACAGCTAATGGGAGTATCCGGAATGGTTCAAATCTTTCCAGCGATTGTCTTTAGCTTGTTCTGGAAAAAGCAAACAAAAGAGGCTACTACTATTGGGTTAATTGTTGGACTAGTTGTAACGTTTACGGTGTCTGGAACCGGAATGACATTCGGTATATATGAAGGCTTTTGGGGATTGTTGGCAAACGTCCTAGCCCTTGTTATATTAAATCCAATTTTTGTAAAAAGGATCAAATCGAATCAAGTAATGGATCAGTTATTTACTGAACAACAAAATATAGATGTGGAATTAAGAAAAAATGCCTAAAGCATCGATCTATTCACACTTGAAGTTAAACTCAAATTTTTTGTATTGATAAAAAGCTTGGGGTGGTTCTCTGTTTACAATCTGTATAGACATGAGATCCACCCCTTTGTTATTTAAAAAGAGTTCGTTTTTAAACACTTATCAGAATAGTG
This sequence comes from Bacillus sp. JJ1532, assembly GCF_036965085.1. Taxonomy (NCBI): domain Bacteria; kingdom Bacillati; phylum Bacillota; class Bacilli; order Caryophanales; family Bacillaceae; genus Bacillus; species Bacillus sp. JJ1532. The sequence goes on along the minus strand of NZ_JBALOW010000015.1, from coordinate 48,604 downwards.
ATCGGTTGAATAATATACATGACTTTTCTATAAATATGCCTCCTCTATAATGGTTAAAATCGGTAACACAGAACCCAATTTAAGAATATTTTATTACCGTATTGAAAAAGAGGAGGTAGATTGTCTTGCAATATCATATGACCATGAATGTTCATATGGATGATGAAAGTCGTTTATTTCCTTTCTTCGGACCCTTTGGCTTCCCTTTCTTTGGAATAAGAAGATTTGGACCGTTTTTCCCGTTCTTTATCTAAACTTCAACTCTATAAAAAGGCTTGCGGTACAAATGTACAGCAAGCCTTTTCTAAATTACAGCGCCCTTATTTTGTGCATGAATATATTCTGTAGTCTAGAGTGCCATGATACTTTGCCATTAGATTAAAATGCTGAAGGAAGACCGACTGGAGTTCAGGATCAATATAATTTGAGTACTGAAATTCAACATCCGGATTGTCTTGAAGGATCGAATGTTGATTCCTGGATATTTTTATGTTTTTGAATCCTGTATATTTCATTAAAGTAATCCAGTCCTTCTCTGAAAGGATGTGATCAAATCCATAAAATTGTTTAATTTCCTCTTTTTCATTTATTTTGAGCGGATGGTTAATGGTAAGCTCATTTGCAATGAACCGGCCCTCATTCTTTAATAAACGAAATATTTCCTTAAGTGATCTAGGTTTATTTACAAAAGCAAGAACAGATTCGGAAATAATAAAATCAAATTGATTACTCTTTAATGGACATTTCTCTATTGAACCTTGAATAATTTCTACAGGCAATTGGTGTTTTTTCATTCTTATTTTTGCCTTTTTTACCATGATTGGATTAATATCCATTCCCGTTACTTTTACACCGTATTTAGAAGCAAGGTAGGCAGCTGTTTGGCCAGTACCACATCCAACATCTAATATGTGAGAAGTGTTTTTAAGTTCCTCTAGCTTGAATATTTCCTTTGTTAATTGAATCCCCCCGGGGTGCGCACCGCCAACACCGAATTTAGACAAAAAATCTAAATACTTCCCAATTTGAATCACCCTCTTCAGATATCTTTTTTTGCATGATATGAAAGAAAAAGTAAGTGGTACCACAAATGTGGAAGAATAATGATAAAAAAGCCAAAACAAATTCGTTAATATATTATTTAATCAAGTCCTCGTTTTCAAGGTCCTTATCTAATTTTTGATCACTGACATCAGGGTCAAAAAAATTTGTGACTGAAATACCAGTTGATGTACTGATCCAGCCTCCAGCATTATTTGATCCACTCCCAGTCGGATCTTTTAAAGCAGATATAGGTGAAATAGACTTCGTATTACCGAAATTTACTATGCCTCCTGTCACTTTGTTTACTTGAATTTGTCCGAAAATGGATGCCATCTTATTAAATCATCCTTTTGAAAAAATAATTATATGGCAGTATATGTACTAATCATCAGTTTGAAACTTGGTTTAGCGGGAGGAAAATCTAGGATGTTAGCATAAGTTCCGGAATGCCAATAAGTTAAACAATCTTGTCTTATTAAATAAATGGCAAGATTGTTTGTCGGCTTCCTTAGCTCCTAAATAAAAATAATTGAAGTGCTTGCCCCCGCCATATGAATACTTAATACGCGGGGGCAGGCACTTTTTACGACTATTGATGTAGGAATATTCAGCCTTAATTCGGAAGAGGACTTCAGTGTGAGCTTGATATAGTATATTTAAGAAATTTATACCGTTAATTCAACCAATATTTAATAAGGGATTGATGGGACGTTTATAGATACAATCGTAGAGGCTAAAAATTGTTAGCAAAAGGTTATCTTTTACTGTTACCGATTTGTAACCTTTTTTGATTCAATCCTCATTATCATAAAGGCATATCACATCATTTCTTGACGACTAAATTTATTCAAATCGGTAGTATGCGGTTGAGAACTTAAATAATGCTGCGCTGGCAAAGTCGTAGACGAAGAGGGGATTTTTATGATGAATGAATACTTAGATTTATCACCCCACGATGGGAACTGGAAACATTTTAATCACATAGGCAAAACAGAAGTCCATATTCATTATGTGAGGATGGGGGCTGGAGAGCCTGTTCTGTTTTTGCATGGCTGGCCAGGTTTTTGGTATGATTGGCGCCATGTATTGCCAGAGTTATCAAAATCCTGCGATGTGATCGCTCCTGATCTAAGGGGATTTGGGAAGTCGGGAAAACCGGAAGAATTACCTGCTGTCGCTTATACTCCTGAAAATCATGTAGACGATCTTATTGGCTTAATTCATAGTCTTTCTTTGGATAAAGTAGTGGTCGTTGCTCACGATATTGGTGCAACCATTGCTCAAACACTAGTGAAAAAGTTTCCAGAGAGAGTAAAGTCTCTTGTACTCTTAAATCCTCCCTATGGAGGGATTGGAGAAAGAAGGTTTGATCCAAACATTCAAAGTGAGTTTTGGTATCAGCATTTTCATAACCTTCCTATTGCTGAAGAGATTATTGGTATGAACGATGCTTCATTAAGAGTGTATCTTACGTATTTTTATTATCATTGGATTGGTAAACGTGAAAAGCTTAGGGAAAATGAACTCCACTATATAATAGAAGAATTTTTAAAGCCGGGTGCTTTTAAAGCAAGCATTGCTTATTACAGGGCAAGGTCTGGGGCAAAGACATCAAGTGCCTTGTCCTCACAAATAATAGAAATGATCAGCCATAAGACAACCATTTTGTGGGGGAACGCTGACCCTGTTATCCGGTACGAATGGGCGGATAGAATCCCTGACTACTTTTCTGATGCAACCATTACCATTCTAAATAACATTGGCCACTTTGTTCCTTTTGAAGCACCGTTAGATGTTATTAAAGCGGTCAAGTCACATGTATAGAAATTAAATAAAATTGAATTAGTAGGAGGAGTTTAGGTTGTCCAATTATTCCTTGGCATTTAGAAGTATGGAGGGTGCCGGTAAGTTTAAACAAGTGTATGATGCTAATCTTTCATTATGGAAGGTAGATTACGAGAGTTTTTACGTTTCAACACGTTTCGGTGAAACACAATAATTGCATCAGGCCCTAAGGATGCTCCTCCATTAATTCTCTTGCACGGCTTTGGCTTTGGAGCGACTATCTGGTATCCCAATATCCATGAGCTTTGCCAAAATTATTGAACATATGCGATCGACATATTGGCGGATTTTAATTTAAGTGTAGTAGCAAAGCCTTATAAGGAAAAAAGGGACTGTGCCCAATGGCTTTCAGACGTTCTTCACGAGTTAGGAATAGAGCAGGCAGCAATATGCGGGCACTCAGCTGGCGGCTGGCAGGCCCTTAATTTTTCGATTCTTTATCCTGAAAAAGTTAATAAGCTCATCTTGTTAGCTCCAGCCGCTTCATTTATTCCTTTTTATAAACAATTCTTTTTAAAGCTATTCAGTATCATGATTATACCTAAACGATCTTTTGTCATTAACTCATTCTGCAACTGGTTTGTTGCGAAAGGGAATCAAGTGGAGCCAGGTTTATTTGAGCAGTTTTACTTAGGCTTAAAACATTATAAAATGACGAAAACAATTGTTCCCTCTGTTTTTAGCAATGAAGATTTTAAGAAAATTAGTATGCCGTCATTGATTATAGTTGGGGATAAGGAAGTCATCTATAATTATCAGGAAATGTTAAAAAATGCACAGCAGTTGATCCCTTATATTGAATCTAAAGTTATTTCCAATGCGGGGCATGCCCTTTCTATTGAGAAAGCAGATGAAGTGAATGAATGTATAATTAAGTTTTTAAATAAAGTGGATGTTCAACGATAAGATGAAGTTTAAGAACCATCATATTCGCGGAGGATCCCAAGGGATTTAGAAAAATGCCAAAAAATAGGTGTTTGAATCACCTCGCATAAGTTACAATTAAAGCAAAAAAAAAGGTGATTTTATGCTAGTTAAGCAGATTCTTAGGAAAAGCTATGTATGGATGCTGTTATTGATATTGATACTTAGTTCAAATTTCATATTGTATCGAACGCCCATTTCACCATTGGTTCTAACGGATGAAACGAAATGGGTTGTTCTTGGGTCTCTGCTTGATTTAGCAATTATTTCTCCATTATTAGTATTAGCCATAAATAAGAAAAAGGGTTCTTTCGTTAAGCGTTTTATTATTTTAATGGCAGGTGCGTTAATACTAGCAAAATTCTTAATCCCCATGAAATATTTTGAACCATTTATCTGGGCCTCCTATATTGGTTTTGGGGTTGAGGGACTATTGATTCTGCTAGAGTTGTCAGTGCTTTTCTTGCTAGTTCGATATATGCCTGCCATCATTCAAAAAGTGCGCAGCAGTGATGAAACTTTATTATTTTCCTTTCCAGTTGCCGTAAGGGAAAAAGTACGAAATCATCCCATTGTAAAAGTTTTTTCCTCTGAATTACTTATTTTTTACTATGCCTTTGCGTCATGGAGGAAAAGTCCACCGAAAGGAAAGGGGTTTTTCACCCTGCACACAAAATCTAGTTTACTGGCATTTCATATTATGCTGATTCATGCGATTGTAATTGAAACACTGGGGCTTCATTGGTGGCTGCACGATAAGTCCATCGTTTTGTCGATTGTTCTCCTTATTTTAAATGTATATTCCGTTATATTTTTTCTTAGTGAAATTCAGGCTGTCCGCCTAAACCCAGTCAAGTTAACAGACAATAACATATACTTATCCCTTGGCTCAGCAAAGAAAATGGTCGTTTCAATCGAAGATATTGCTGCTATTACAACGGACCAACAAGTATTAGAACAAAAAATAAATAGTAAAACCACGCTGGATTTTATTGCACGGGATTTTGAAGAGGTTCATCCTCATATGATTCTAGAATTAAAGACCCCTTGCCATGCGACTCTTTTCTTTGGAGTGGAAAAAACATATACAAGGGTAGCTATACGATTGGATGACCCGATAAAATTTCATCAAGAGTTGAAAAAGCGAATCAATATATGAAGCCTAAGTGAAATAAAGATAAAAGAAATGCGATTCCGAAATCAGAGAATCGCATTTCTTTTATTTCATTTTAATAGTCAATTCTTTTTCAATGGTTGCCGGATAGTCTAGTAGTATTAATTTAATTGGTCCAGGTGGTGCTGTAGAAAACATAAATGAAATGCCAGAGGAGTTAATACGGTTTAGACACCTGCCATATGGGATGATATCAGCCAAGGTGAAGGTATTGTAATCAGAAATTGATACAAATACTGGGAAATTTAATATAAATGAAAAATTAAATTAATATTTAGGTTATATAATTGTGTGAGAGTGGAATAATCAATTACTGCTAGCTTGAGAGAATTTAAGCAGGAATAAAACTAGAAAGGAGGAACAAAATATTGAACATGAAGAATAAAGAATCACATAAAAATGCAGATTTTAATGCCACATTGTTGGAACTGGAGTTTAACAAAAAGAGGTTTAAAAATGGAAAAGAGTATTATGATGAAGAACAGGATCAAAAGGCAATCAAAGATTATTATCATCAAATTGATTTTAATGAAGTGGACAAAAAAGAGTTATATAAGAAACTTAATCAGTTAATTACGAGTACACATGAAAATCAGCTCCCTTATAACTCTAAAACCCGGAATTATCTCTATTCAAGAATTGACCTCCATATAGACGGGAAGTTGAAGAGTATCTATTCCGGAAAAGAAAGAGATCCTGAACAAGTCATAAAAGATGATTATGAAGCAGAAAGAAAAAGAATAGAAGCCTATGCCAAGTTACAAAAAAGTGGCTCGAAAACCGATTATGAAATACAGATGGCGATGGCGTCCATTGAAAGTGAAAATATGTATAATTGTGAACATGTCGTTCCTCAGTCATGGTTTGATAAGGATAATCCGATGAGAGGAGATTTACATCATCTTTTTACGTGTGAAATAGATTGCAATTCATTAAGGTCCAATCATCCTTATTTTGATTTTGTGGACTATTCTCCTCAAATGGAAACGGAAGCGATCAGAGCACATTGCGGGAAATATCAAGAGGGTAAGTTTGAACCTGAAAGTGGAAAAGGTGAGGCTGCCAGGTCGACATTGTATTTTTTGTTAAGATATCCAGGAGAAATTAGCCGATATAGCAGTAAGGACATTGAGATGCTGCTAATATGGCATCGTGAATATAAAATATCCATTTATGAAAAACATCGCAACAAAGAGATCTTCAATATTCAAAAGAACAGAAATCCTCTAATTGATTTTCCTCAATATGCCGACAAAATCGATTTTACGTTAGGTTTATCATTGTGAATAAATAGAATTAAGTTCATATTTCGAGGCTATTTTTGTCATATGATTTTTTGTGCTTTTGTATAAAAATGAGAGAGTCTTCCCAAAGTCAGTTATCCTGACTTTGGGGAGCCCTTTTTGTTATTTGATTTTTATATTCACTTCTTTTTCTATGTTCATTGGATAGTCCAATATTTTCAGTTTAATCGGACCAGGCGAGGCCGTGGCTGCAGAATAGGGGACAATATATTGTATATAGTTATCCGTAGGTGACCAGCTTGCAGCATAAGATTTATCTTTATCAATTACATTGCCTTCTTGATCGATCGCATGCATGAACATCATGTTTTGAGCAAATTTGAGGTCAGTTTCTACTTTTATGAAAAGCTCATCTTTAAATAAACTTACCTCTGTTATTTTTCCATCCTTCGGCGCTTCTAGTATTTGATTATTTAATGGATCAATTTCCACCCAAAGTTTATCTTTATCAAGGGCACGAAGAGAACTAAATCGTAAGTTTAACTCCTTTGGGTTTGAGAAATAGTGGCTCTGCAAGTGGAAGATTAATTCATTTTCGTTAATTATTGTAGTTGGTAGTGAACTTAAATCCCAAACTTCCCCTTTTTCATCCACCATTTGAAGATCATTAATACCAAATAGTTGCTTACTGTTATTCGGATCAAATATTACGTGAACATCCGTTTGTGAAGGATACACTGTAACATCTTTAATCGTCAGTTCTTGATTTTCGACCGAGACTGTCTTGTTTAAAGTAAACATTTGCTTTTTCGCAAATTTCCCTTCATCTAACTGGAATGGGATCGACCAATGACCTTCCAAAAGGTTACCATCAACTTTGAACTTGCCGGAAAGGATAAGATCCTTCGGCAGCTCCTTAATATCGGAGAGTGAAACCCTTAATTCAAGAAGTGGATTTTCATTTAATGATCGAAATTGTCCATATACATTTTCTGTGAGCAATTCACCATTACTATTTAGCAGGTCGATAAACCAAGGTAAGACACGCTGTGATTCATCTTCAGCCTGAAAGTAATAAAACAAAATCAGATTCTTCTCATCATAAATGACAGAGTCTAAAGTTATTTCAATGTCACCAATTTTGTCGGATGTATCTACCTTTTGTATATAATCATTTTCAACTGTAGCCATTAATCCTTTATCATTTCGGACAAAATCAATTACTTGGCTCATTCCTGGAATATTTCTCATATAATCGGCCATCGTTTCGGAAACATTTACGGATGTGATGAAGGAAATCGCCAATATACTTGCAACTAACAATATTTTTACGGGGCGTGTTTTCCGGCCTCTAAGTTTTTCCCTTTTCGCACGCTGGATTCCTTCTAAGATGGCGGCATTAGCCCGATCATCAGAAAAAACAATCTCATTATAAAAATCTCTTGATTTTTCCAATTCTTTTTCTTCTTTTTCAAACATTCAGCCCACTCCTATCTTCCATTTGATTTCTCAGCGCTTTTAGTCCCTTGTACAGCCATGTTTTGATCGTACTTTCAGGGCTCTCTAATATTTCCGCAATATCCTTAATCCTTAGATCATGATAATACTTGAGAATAATCACTTCTCGGGAGCGGGAATCAATTTTCAACAACGCTTCTTGGATTTCTAATGTTTGAGAATGGTCCACTGTTTCTGCCAGGTTTTCTAATAATCCTGTGTCGGCGATTCTTTTTTTCTTTCGTGCTTGATCGTGACAGTAATTCAGCATGATTCGAATCAGCCATGTAGAGAAATATTCGGCTTCCTTTACTTTATGAATGGAGCGGTAGGCTCTAAAGGTCACTTCCTGCAATGCCTCCAGTGCATCCTCTTCATTACGGAGATAGGAAAAAGCAATTTTTAATAAGCGGATTTTATGGATTTGCATCAGTTCATAAAATGCTCCATCATCTCCTTTTTTTGCCTTTTTTATTAATGACATGATTTCCATGGATGTCCCCCCTTTTCCATTTCTACATATTAGACATTGGTTGCGTTCAAAAAGTCTTAATAAAATTTCAAAGATTCCCAAAAATCAGGTGTTGGAATCACTATCATAAGTTGCAATAAAAGTAAAAAAAGGTGATTTTATGCTAGTCAAGCAGATTGTTAGGAAAAGCTATGTATGGATGCTTTTATTGATATTAATACTTAGTTCAAATTTCATATTGTATCGAAAATCTATTTCTCCAGTTGTTTTAACAGAGGAAACGAAATGGGCTGTTCTTGGCTCTTTACTTGATTTAGCTATCATTTCACCGCTGCTAATATTAGCAATAAGTAAGAAGAAGGGCTCATTTGTTAAACGTTTTATTTTTTTGATGGCAGGTGGGCTAATACTAGCAAAATTTTTAATCCCAATTAAATATTTTGAACCATTTATCTGGATCTCCTATATTGGTTTTGCGATTGAAGGGCTAGTGATTCTGTTAGAAATCTCCATACTTTTTATGTTAATTCGCTATATGCCATCCATTATAAAACAAGTGCGCAAGAGTGATGAAACTCTTTTGTTTTCCTTCTCAGTTGCCGTATCGAAAAAGGTGCGAAATCATCCCATTGTAAAAGTTTTTTCATCTGAATTTCTTGTTTTTTACTATGCCTTTGCGTCATGGAAGAAAAGTCTTCTGTTCTAATGCTTGTTGATCCATAATGATTGCAACGATTTCTTCAAGTGGAACCACCATTTTCTTTGGCTAATCCTAGAGAAAGATATATCTGATTGTCTGTTATTTTGACTGGATTTAGGCGGACAGCTTGGATTTCCCCGAGAAAAAATATAACAGAATATACATTTAAGATTAGAAGAACGATCGACAAAACGACGGACTTATCATACAGCCACCAGTGAAGCCCAAGTGTTTCAATAACAATCGAATGAATCAGCATAATCTGAAATGCCATTAAGCTTGATTTTGTATGCAAAGTGAAAAATTCCTTTCCTTTCGGAGTAAATACTAAAACCACGATTGATTTTATAGCAAGAGATTTTGAGACCGTTCACCCTCATATGATACTAGAATTGAAGACACCTTGCCGGGCAACTCTTTTCTTTGGATTAGAAAAAAGTATTCAATAGTAGCTATAAGATTGGATGATCCTAATTCATTTTATCAGGAATTGAATGGACGGCTGTCAATCCTGGAATAGTGAAAGGGAGGCAAGTTCCATATTCATTAAAATATATTAATAAAGCGAACACGTACAAGGAAACTATGCGTGTTCGCTTTTTTTATTAAGAAGGTTGAGATTAAGGCCGTACTCCCCCTTTCAAATTAGGGATATTAGATCAACGGGTGTATGTTATTTTAAGGGGATTGGGAATATTCAAAAAAGTATTTGACAAAGAATTATAAAAAATATAAAATTTCATTAAAGTAACCGGTTACAATTGGGTAAACCGTTGTTAAATAAAGGTTTGTAACCTTTATTTTAAACCGATTACAAATCGTTAAATAAATGTTATGGCGGTGATTAAGTAAAGTGGCAGCAACTATAAGAGATGTAGCAAAACTATCAGGGGTTTCAGTAGCAACGGTTTCACGTGTAATCAATCAAATTAGCACCGTTAATCCTGAAACTCAAAAGAAAGTAAGAAAAGCGATGGAACAATTAAATTATGAGCCAAATCAAGTAGCACAGGGGCTCGCAAGCAAAAAAACACAGACGATAGCCTTGATACTTCCGAATATATCCAATCCATTCTTTTCGGATATCGTTAGGGCTGTAGAAGATGTTGCTCAGTCGAATGGGTTTACAGTAATTCTTTGTAACTCTGATGGACTTGTTTCAAAAGAACAGTCGTATATAGAAGTCCTTCGCAAGAAATACATTGATGGGATTGTATTTGCCTCTAACACATTGAGGAAAGAGGATTTTGAAAAGTTGAAGAAAGATAATATTTCAATAGTTGTTTTAGATTACTCCTCATCTACAGATTCATGTAGTATTGTTCGGGCTAAAAACCGTGAGGGAGCCCGTTTGGCAGTTCAGCATTTATTAGAAATTGGATGTGGGAAAATTGCACATATCTATGGGCCTTTAGATGACCAAACTGCCAGAAATCGACTTGATGGATATGAGGAGATGGTTCATTCATTGCCTTGGTATGCCCCGACACTACTTGTTCCTGGGCAATTTACGATTAACGGGGGCATTGAGGCTACAAAAATGCTTTTGGAAAAACATCCGGATGTGGATGGTATTTTTGCGGGGAATGATTTGATGGCGGTTGGTGTATTAAAAGCACTGCATCAAATGGGAAAGAAAGTTCCAGAGGATGTAGCTGTATGCGGTTTTGATGGCATCTATTTAACTGAGATTACACAGCCAGAACTGACAACAATCGCACAGCCGATCTATAAGATGGGGGAAAAAGCTGCAAATATATTAATCAAAAAAATCAATGGTTTGCTTGAGGAAGAAGATATTTATGAATTAGACGTGTCATTAATCAAACGAGAATCAACCGTAAAGGCTAATTTTTCACCTTTATGATAGATTGATAGATTTTGAAAAAAAATTATAACTTTTTATTAAGGGAGGAAGTAAAAAAATGGCAAGGAAAATACTGAGCATTACATTAATTTTTGTATTAGCTGTAGTTCTAGGTGCTTGTAAACAAGCAACAATCGCAGGAGAATCTGTCCCGTCAATCCTACAAAAGGTGCAAAAGGAAAAGAAGCTGGTGGTTGGAACGGCACCAGGATATTTCTCATTTGAAATGCTAGATAAAGATGGGAATTTTCTAGGTTATGATATGGATTTAGGTCGGGCACTTGCTAAGTCTTTAGGGGTAGAAGTAGAGTTTAAACAATACAAATTTGAGGCATTAATTCCAGCTCTACAAACAGGTGAAATTGATATGGTTATCGCTGCTACTACTATTCGTGGTGATAGGGCAAAAGCAGTTAGTTTCAGCAGTCCTTATTATGCAACAGGCCAGGTTTTATTAGTGCCTTCTAGTGATACGGCATCCAAGTCTTATGAAGATCTGGATAAAGACGGGAAGAAAATTGGTGCCCAACAGGGAACTACTGGTTCTTTATATGCAAAGGATGGTTTCAAAAACGCAACTGTTGTAGATTTTGATGAATACACAGAAGCTGTTATGGCCATGAAAAAAGGGGATATTGATGCAGTTATTTTTGATGAACCGCTTGTAAGAATGACTGAAAAAATGGAGGATGGCAGTGTTAGAGGGATTTATGAACTAGCAAGTAAAGAAAACCTTGGTGTGATGGTTCCACATGGCGATCTTCAGATAGTTCAATGGTTGAACTCTTTCCTTTACGAATACCTTGGAAGTGCTGATGAGTTGGCTTCAAGAGAAAAATGGTTTGAATCTTTTGATTGGATTGACGATATTCAACAGTAAAAACTTCGAAACAATTGAAAAGATAATCAGGGGGCAAGTTTATGGGGTATATCGTTGACTGGAGTGTGATATTTGATAACTTAGACATATTTGTCAAAGGAGCATACCTAAGTTTGAAAATATCAGCATTTGCGCTTATTTTAAGTATTCCAATTGGGATCATTATAGGGTTAGGGCGTATTTCACGCAATAAATTCATTTCTTTCCTAACTTCAATCTATGTTGAAGTGTTCAGGGGAGTTCCATTGCTTGTCTTATTATTATGGATTTACTTTGTCCTTGGATCAGTCTTGCGATTGGGATCTTATATGTCAGCCATTTTAGGTCTAGGGCTATATGGAGCGGCATTTATTGCAGAAATTGTTCGTGCTGGAATTCAGGCTGTTCCACGAGGACAAATGGAAGCTGCGCGGTCATCAGGTATGACATATATTCAGGCAATGCGTCTAATCATTTTACCGCAGGCTTTTCGTAAAATATTACCACCAATGGCTTCCCAATTCATTATATTGATTAAGGATTCTTCATTAGTTTCAGTTATTGGGGTAATGGATCTTACATTATTAGGGCGAAATATTGTTACAACCTCTTTACGATCGCTGGAGGTTTGGACTTTTATCGCTTTGATTTATTTCGTAATAACGTTTGTGCTTTCGCAAATTATTAATTACTTTGAGAGAAAGTATAAGGTTGCCGACTAAAATGGCGAGGGTATGGTAACCCTTGCCTTTAATTAAGGCTTTATTGCCCATCGTTTTGTAGAAAACTTTTCGCAAAACCAATTGAGTAATTACTACTTGGAAAATGAGGTGACCCCTGATTGATATCAATAAAATCAGTATCAAAAAGTTATGGTAATAAGAAAGTTTTGGACAATATTAATTTAGAAATTCCAGAATCACAGATATATGCCTTAATCGGTCCAAGTGGTGCAGGGAAAAGTACATTGATTCGGTCAATGAATGCCTTGGAAACGATTCAAGAAGGTGAAATTCTTGTAAATGGAATCTCGGTTCATGCAAAACAAACAAATATAAACCAATTGCGAACAAATATTGGTTTTGTGTTTCAATCTTTTAACCTTTATCCTCATTTAACTGCTTTGCAAAATGTAACCTATGCTCCAATACATGTAAAGAAAATTCCATTAAAAGAAGCTGAAACAAGAGGAAAAGAACTCCTTGCTTCTTTAGGATTAGAGGAAAAGTATCATGTATATCCGGGACAGCTTTCGGGAGGACAACAGCAAAGGGTGGCAATTGCACGAGCATTGGCAATGGAGCCGAAAATCATGCTTTTTGACGAGCCTACATCTGCACTGGATCCGGAAATGATTAAAGAGGTTTTGGATTCTATTCGAAAGCTGGCTTCAACTGGTATGACAATGGTGGTTGTTACACACGAGATGGGTTTTGCTAGGGAGATATGTAATAAAATTGTTTTTATGGCTGATGGAAAAATTGTAGAAACAGCTTCTCCAGAACAATTTTTTACAGCACCAAGTTCAGACAGGGCAAAGGATTTTTTAGCGAGAGTAATAAATCATTGATTAATTTTTGAGGAAAATAACGATAGCCATCATAACAAAGAGAATCCAACTGAAAAAAGAGGTGGAAAAATGGTTTTTCAAAATACAGCATTCTATGATTTGTTCAACACGAGTAAGCCTGTACTAGCGATGATTCACCTCAAAGGTGACAGCAGAGAAGAGATGCTAAAAATTGCCAAACATGAAATAGATTTATTAATAGAGAATGAAATTGATGCTGTGATAATCGAAAACTATTTTGGCTCCATAGAAGATATGGAGGAAGTACTAAAGTATGTTTATAAAGAACGAAAAAATATAATATACGGGATAAATGTACTCGATGACGACAAAAAGGCTTTTGAACTTGCGATGAAATATGACGCAAAGTTCATACAGATTGATTCTGTAGCTGGGCATTTGACTGTAGAAGAAGACAAAAAGTTTCATGAATTTATAAATCAAATGCGAGCGCAAACAAATGTACTTGTGTTCGGAGGAGTGAGGTTTAAGTATCAGCCCTACCTTTCCGGAAGATCTTTAGAGGAAGATTTAACAATTGCAATGAGCAGATGTGATGGGATTGTAGTAACTGGCTCAGGTACTGGCATGGAAACTGATTTAGAAAAAATTAGAGAGTTTAGAACATTAATAGGTAATCAATTTCCGTTGATTGTGGGTGCTGGTTTAACTGCAGAAAATTGCGGTTCCCAACTTTCTATTGCAGACGGTGCGATAGTTGGCAGCTATTTGAAGGATAGCTATAAGGATACCGGTGACGTATGTGCTGCCCATGTGAAAAATTTTATGAAAGAGATATTGAAAATTAGGGGAAAAGCAATAGCAGAAAAGTCTAATTAACTAAATGGCTTGAATCACCCGAAGTACAAGTAGCTATGTACAATCAGATTGCCTCAGCAGCTTACTATTTTAATTGAAACGTAGGAGGTGGAAGTGGATGGATATAAAAGCAATTCCTGTATCAAAAATAGACTTTTCAAAATATGGCACCTATTATAACATGAATCAGTCATCAGACAATTTGTGGAGCTCACAAGGTGATGGCTGGTCCGACATTCGAACAAAGGCCCCAATTATTAGTAGTGCTGGTAGTCTAGGAATTACTCAAGGGTCGCCAATACCTTGCAAAGTGAGTAAGATGGAAAGGCATTTGCATACCCAGGAAGCCCTTCTTTGTCTAACTGACCCAATTGTTATTGCTATTGCAAGTGGTGGAGAAGATAAGCAACCCCTTGCTTCAAATATAGAAGCTGTAATTATTCAGCCTGGAGAAGTAATCGTATTAAATAAAGGAATATGGCATGATGCCTGCCATGGTATTAATAAATCTGTTCGCTATTATTGGTTAGCAGAGGAATATGAGGGTGAACCAACAGAATGGGCCGAAATAATCGGAGGTCCTATTGAATTACATGCGTAAAGACATAATTTGAAGGGTACTTCATGGAGGTTTAGAAATGAAACAAGACTATTCTTTTTTTATAGGGGACGTCGCTCTTGACGAATATTATGAAGCACCAAAATGGCCAAATATAAGGGAGAAGGTCCTTGTTCAAACTTTAGAACCGCAAATGGGTGGAAGTATGGCTAATGCAGCTAGTGTATATGCTAGATTTAACGAATCTGTCTATTTTCTCTCCCTTCTCAATAGTGGAAATATTACACAGCTGCTTTGTAAGGATTTACAAAAACAAGGAATTAATACGAAATTTATTTTGCATGATGATAGCCTGCCTGATTCGAAATGCATTGTCATTCTAGCAGAAAACGAACATACCTTATTTATCCCAACTTTAGGGATTGAAAAATTTGAAATTACTCCAGAAATCATTGATGCCATGTGTAACGCTAAATATGTATATTCTACAATCATAGAAATAAAACCGTTACGATGCGGTGATATGGATGCGATTGATATTATAAAAAAGGTTAGAGCATCTGGTACGAAAATAGTTTATGACCTAGATGTTGCTCTTCTTAAAGAGGGAGATGAAATATTCCTCCAAGAATCGGATATCGTCTTTTTCAATCAGGTTGGAATTGATAGCTATAGGAAAGGTACATCTATTGATAAAGCGGTATCGGAATTATTGAATTATGGGACAGAAATTGTCGTGATAACTTTAGCCGAGGAAGGATGCCTTGTTTACACAAAAGAGGAACAATTTCAAGTCCAAGGGATTTCTGTTGATATTGTTGATGTTACCGGTGCAGGTGATACTTTTTGTAGTTCCTTTATTTATGGACTGAATAAATGTGAAGATTTACAATTGGTAGCTCGCTTTGCAAATGCTGCTGCAGCCCGAGCAGTAACAATTATGGGAGCGCGTGGGGGCGTTGCAACGGTTCCAGTAATACTTGACTTCCTGAAAGAAAAAGGTCTGGAGACGGATGAATTAAAAATATTTTTATAAACTAATAGGAAAAGGCAGTAGTAGGAGGAGCCATTCAAATCATTGGATGGTTCCTGCCATTTTCAGACCAAGTAATTGATTGAAGTTTTTGGGAATTAGCGTTAAAGATAATAATAGAAAGGGTGATAGTCATGCAATACTCAACGTATAAAGATGTGCTTTTTGCTGAAAATAAATCTGAAAAGATGGATGAATTCTGTGAAGAGTATGGGCTCGATGGAATGGAGGTTTTTATGGATGATGTGCTTTCCAGAGATCAAGATTTGTCTAATCATAAAGAATGGATCATTGATAAACTTAGCACTTTAAAAGTAAAAAGAATTCATTGCTCTTACTGGGCATATCCAGCTAGTTTTCTTACAAAAAATAAATTTAATGAACTGGTAGAACGGTTTGGAAGCTGTGAGAATGTCGTTGACTATTATGGGGATCTGACAGGTCATTATATGTTTAAAAGATGGGTGCAGGAATACGAGATTGCTACCGAGTTAAAAGCACAATCTTATATTTTTCATTTGATAGATTACGCCCCAATCGATGGAAAATGGGAGTATACAATCTCGAAAGCGGACATTCGTCAGGCGATGATATACATGATCCAGCAGTTCTTAAATTATTTAATGGATCGGAATCTACTGACTGAGGATTCACCACTGATTGAAGTGGAAAATGCCGGGTGGGGTTTGGAGCATGGTTTACAGACCGTGGAGGATTATAAATTAATGTACAGTCAGCTTTATGATCCGTTTCAGAAAGTAAAGATTGGTTGGGATATTAACCATCTGCTCCATGCACTCGGTTTTGATGAGCAGAAAAAAAGTGCTCAATTCTTTCTGCCTAACAGTGAAATTAGTGCTCAAATGGTTGAAATGCAACAGAAGTATGGAAACGAGCCAAAAGTATTAGTAATAAAGTGGTTGGAGCATAATATTCTTGATTCGGAATTAGTTAAACGTATTAGTTGTCTACATCTCTCGGATTGTGCGTTGAAAACGACTGAATTCTTCCGAAATGGGAAGCTGATAGGCCATTATTATGATGAGATGGTTGCACTTAACAGTTGGGACAAGCAGGAAAATTACGGGGTGGATATTGTGCTATCTTCTTATGATTCTCATCTGCCACTGGGGGATGGAACCTTGGAGCCTGCAAGCATAAAAGCAATGATTCTCAAACTCTATGAATTAAATCCGGATTTAGCTATCCTGCATGAACTAAAAAATAGCAAAAACCAGAAAGAGGCACTAACAAAGCAGATTCGTCGGCTGAACCTAAAGGGGTAGAAGGGTCTGTTCTTCGATAAATAAAAATTGGATACTATAATAATGCGATTCGCTTAGAGAATCGCATTTACTATTTTCACATTAACTTCTTTTTCAATGGCTTCTTATTATCCCAAACTATCCTATTTCGAAATAGGATAAAAAACTTAAAAATTGGATTTCGTCAATAATCATTTCGTAATAGGTAAAATTTCATAAAATAATCTAAAAATTAACATGTATTTTACGAACAATTAACATTCCTACAGTAAATTATAGTTAAATGTGATTAATTATTGGAAAATGGGGGTGAGTATGTGCACATCGAAATTGGAGAAATATCAAAAAACAATGTCATTGTAACACCTTCAACCTTATGTGAGGTTGTTTATTCAATATTTACTGAAGACCCATCCTTGGAAGGGATTGTCGTGTGTAAAGAAGAACGGCCAATTGGGTTAGTAATGAGAACTCACTTTTTTCAAAAACTATCAACAAAATACGGATTTGACCTATTTATGAAGCGGACGATTGAACTCGTGATGGACCAAGAGTTCCTAATGGTTGAATATTCAGTCCCCATTACTGAGGTCAGTGCGCTAGCGATGGGCAGAAAGCAGGAGCATCTTTATGATTATGTCATTATCACGAAGCATGACCGTATCCATGGAATTGTAAGTATTAGAGAATTAATTATTAAATTATCAGAGATTCAAATAAATATTGCCCGTTTTTCAAATCCTCTCAGCGGACTTCCTGGAAATAACGTAATCGAAGAAACACTGAACGAAGTGTTGTCATATAAAAGATTTAGTGTGTTTTACATAGATATTGATTTGTTCAAATCCTTCAATGATACATTTGGATTTAGTAAGGGCGATGAATTAATTAATGAGACTGCCAAGATTATTAAGAAGGTAATTGACATCGAGGAGAACGCTCCCTCCTTTGTTGGACATATTGGCGGCGATGATTTTATTGCCGTTATCCCTCATTTCAACCATGAGCCGTTATCACGACAAATTATTTCACTCTTCCAGTATGCTACGAAGCGTTATTACTCTGAAGATGAATGGAAAAGTGGGAGAATTCAAGCAAGAACAAGACAGGGGCAGATTGAATATATTCCGTTAGTAACGATATCCATAGCGATTGTACAAAATAAAAACTGTGTATTTACATCAGTAGAGGAAATAAGTAAAGTGGCTGCTAGATTAAAAAGCAGATGTAAAGCGATTAAAGAAAGTTCATTTCTATCGTTAGAGGATGTCAGTGAAGAAGTTTTGCCTCATTAGTGGTAGAAAAGCCATGTAGTTTTGATAAACTACATGGCTTTTTAAGTTTTACATTAACACATTCGTATATCAGTCTAGCCGAATTGAGTTCGTAAAATAGGATTGGAGTGTGGTAATTTTCCATTTATTAATTCGGGATTTGGTTTCCCGAGAGCAAAACCCTGCCCCATATGGACGCCTACTTTTCGTAAGTAGTTTAGCTCCGAAAGTGATTCTATTCCTTCTGCAACGATTTGAGTATTTGACTGTAAAGCAAAATCAAGTAGGAGCTCTACTAAATGCTGCTTTTCTGGATGCTCATCAATTTTGCGGATAAGAGATTTATCCACTTTAATAAATTCGGGTTTTATGTAAATGAGGGTTTGTAAGCTATTATAG
Organism: Bacillus sp. JJ1532; assembly: GCF_036965085.1. NCBI lineage: Bacteria > Bacillati > Bacillota > Bacilli > Caryophanales > Bacillaceae > Bacillus > Bacillus sp. JJ1532. The sequence goes on along the minus strand of NZ_JBALOW010000015.1, from coordinate 30,059 downwards.
CCGGTTCCTGCATCGTCAACGGCAATACGAAACCCTTGTTGCCGATAATGGTCTATGATTCGTTCGAACTGGCTATAATTGGTTACTGCCTCTTTTTCGGTAAGCTCTAAAACGATTTGCTCAGGGCAAAGATTATATCTTTCCAATAATTCCAGCGTTATTCCACTTCGATAGGCGGGATCAGCTAATACTTGTGGCTGGATATTGAGAAATACGAGTGGAGTCGAAGTGGGTTGAAACCCCTTGACCTGATCCGAGAATCGTTCAAGAGAAAGGTTCCGGAGAAACCGTTCTATCATAAAAACATCATTGCTTTTGCCGACATATTCATAAAACTTTTCGGTTGTCGGAAACAATTTTGTCAGTTGAGGACGATTTAAAATCTCAAACCCTAATGTCGTACCTTCCTTCAGGCAGAGAATAGGCTGAAAAACCGTATCAACCTTCCCTTTTTGCATGAGCTCCTGAAGCTCTATACTCTTTCTATATTCTTGATAAAGACTTCCCTTCTTAGCATTTAAAAAGGCAAGAAAATTAATAATATGGGTCAAACGGTTATTTTTCATAAGCCACCTATTGTAGAAATTTGTCGTGAAATCTACCTTCATTATAAATGGTCTATCTTAAAAGAATGATAAGGCTTTGTAAAATTAGTGTAAAGGCGGATTATATTCCCTTGTAAATTTATGGCTCGTCAGTCCAATCGAAATCTGTCGAAGAATCGAATAGGAAATCATCAGATTAAATAAAATGGGTTATTAAAACAAAGGAATTTTCCTTTCGAATAACGAAATAAAGTAAGGAGATTTAAGAAAAGGGGAGAAACTAACCATGTCATTACAAGCTAGCATTTTATTTTCCAATGATGCGCGCATTCAAGAAAATGGTCACATTAAGCACTATGTTGAAAATAGTAAGGCTGCATTTACAACACTGTTTCTTGGGGAAGAGTTGACAGTTGTAATAAAAGAAATTGAGAGAGAGAAGCAGTCTCTTGAAAAAACTCGGATGGTTGCAGGAGCTATTGCACGTGAACTAGGCAGCCGCCAAGTATTAAAGGCAGTTATTCAAGCAGATTCAATGAAAGAGGCATTGCCAGGCCTGCAGCTAGAAGAGTTAATCACTGCCTTTGTGGAAGGCTGGCATTTAGGCGCATATAAATTTGTTATATACAAGTCTAAGGAAGATCGATTCCAAACTGAATTAGTAATAGATGGAGCAGCAGAACTAGAGCCATTTATGGAAACAGGAAAAATTCGTGCGGCTGCAACAAACTTTTCTCGTGATTTAATGAATGAGGTTCCAAATGTGTTGAACCCGGAAACATTTCCTTTGATCTTACAGGATGAGTTTGCTGAAACGGTTGTTCAGGTGAATGTATTCAATAAAGAAAAACTTGAGGAAATGGAAATGAACGGCGTTTTAACCGTTGGACGAGGAAGTAAATACAAGCCCTCCTTTGTAGAGCTCGTATATAAGGGGGATGAGTCAAAGCCGCTTGTCGCTCTTGTTGGAAAGGGAGTTACGTTTGATACAGGGGGAATTAGCCTGAAGAGTGGCAGAGATTTAAGTGATATGAGAATGGACATGGGTGGTGCCGCTGCTGTTGCAGGAGCCGTGAAGCTATTAGCAGCATCAAAGGCAAAGGTCAATGTGGTGGCATTGATTCCAATCGTTGAAAATTCACCGGATAATACGTCCGTGCTTCCAGGGGAAATTATCCGTTATAAGAATGGTCATACGGTTCAAGTAGGGAACACGGATGCTGAAGGACGCCTCATCTTAGCTGACGGTCTCATTCGTGCTGGTGAATGGGGAGCTGACCATGTTGTGAATATCGCAACCTTAACAGGGGCGATTGTGAACGCACTTGGGACAAAAATAGCAGGGGTCTTTGGAGATGAGCAGCTTTCTAATGAAATGAGGCTGCTGGGCAAAGAAAATGGCGACTTCGTTTGGCCGATGCCATTAGTTGATGAATACGACAGCTATTTAAAAAGCGATTATGCTGATTTTAGCAATATATCTTCTAAAGGGGAGGCTGGGTCCATAACAGCAGGTTTATTCCTCCGCCGTTTTGTGCCTGAATCATGCAAATGGCTTCATGTGGATATGGCAGGCGTGATGGAAAGTGAAGAAACCGGTTACTATCCGAAAACCGCAACGGGATTCGGTGCAAGACTACTAGCAGACTTTACAGTGCATGTTTCAAAGTGAATATAACATGTTTGTAAGAGACACGAATTTTTTGGGGAGGAACCTGTGTGTTAACTAGTAAACAATTAACTGACATTAAAGAACTTCAGCAAGCATGCGAGGCTTCAGAATCATTTGAACTAAAACTAAATTGGGATATGCTGAAAACTCGGACAGGAAAAGATAAAGAGGACTTTTTCTATTACGAGGATGAAAAATTAGTAGGTTTTATCGGACTATATGGCTTTGGAAATAAGGTTGAAATATGTGGAATGGTTCATCCAGATTTCCGCCGAAAAGGAATCTTTACTGGGCTTTATCAGGTAGCCCTTCATGAAGTAAAAGAAAAAGGCTATCGTAAGGTTCTTTTAAATGCTCCTACTAATTCCAAGTCTGCAAAAGGATTTCTAGAAACGGTTTCCTGTAATTATTCTCTTTCAGAATATCAAATGAAGTGGGAAGAAACAGAGCTGAACATATCCGAGGATGTGACTCTTAAACTATCTGCTCCTGACGATTTTGAACTAGAAGTTCAGTTGGAGGTTCAATGCTTCGGGTTTGAAGAAGAGGAAGCCAGAGCCTTCAATACTCAAAGATTTGATGATGATCAATATTTAATCATTTTGTTTAACGGAAAGGCAGTAGGAAAAATTCGAGTTTCTCATCTTGATGGTGAAGCTGGGATTTATGGATTTGCCGTTCTTCCAGAGTTTCAAGGAAATGGTATTGGGCGTAAAGCCTTAACAAATATTGTCATAAAGGAACATAAAGCAGGTTTTCCTATTTTCCTAGAGGTAGAAGCGAAAAACGCACATGCACTGCGATTGTATGAATCATGCGGGTTTAGAGCCTATCACTCACAGGATTATTATGAGATCGTATAACAAACATTGGGTTTTCCTTCCATGTGAATCTAGGTAACTTGACATATTTTATCGTTTATTGTAGACTACATGTAACAATTTAATAAGACCTCACTTTTACTAGTGAGGTAGAGGCGCGATGTTTAACAGTCTTTAGTGGAGCTTGAGAAGCAATGATGCTAGAGAGAAGGAAATATCGCCGAAGCTTGTAATATTCTCAGTATTACTGGTTGGGTCTGCAGTTAAGAGCTGCAGGACTGTCTCAATAAACTTCCCGGTTTATTGAGGGGTGCTATCTCATTAAGGGAAAGAAGAGGACTTTAGGGCATATGTATGTAACGAGACCTGAGTGTATCTTAGGTCTCTTTTTATTTTGTGAATTTCCAAAATAAATGAAATATTGCCATTATTAAGAGGTGGCAGTCATACGTAGTTAAGTGGAAAAATATACTAAACTATTATAGCAAAGGGGAGTATGATCATGAGGAAAAAATTATCATTATTTTTAGTAATGTCTTTATCTATGATTTTGCTTTTAGCAGGATGCGGTACGAGCGGCGATAGTGAAAAAACAAAAGAGTCAGGCAGCGCAGGCAGTGACTCAAAGGGAACCTTTAAGGTCGGTATGGAAGCAGGGTATGCTCCTTTCAACTGGACACAAATGGATGATTCCAATGGCGGAGTGAAAATCGATGGCAATGCTGAATATGCGGGCGGATACGATGTTGAAATTGCCAAAAAGATTGCTGAAGGATTAGGAAAAGAATTAGTCATTGTGAAAACAGAATGGGACGGTCTTGTACCAGCATTACAATCAGGTAAATTAGATGCCATTATTGCAGGAATGTCACCGACAGAAGAACGCAAACAGACAATTGATTTCTCAGAAAACTACTACACATCACATTTTATTATGGTTGTTAAAAAGGGTGGGCCTTTCGAAGGGGCAACTTCTATTAAAGATTTCAAGGGTGCCAAAATTACTGGCCAGTTAAATACGTCTCACTATGCTGTAATTGATCAAATTGAAGGCGTACAGAAAAAACCGGCTATGGACAATTTTCCTGCGATGCGTGTCGCTTTAGAGTCAGGAATCATTGATGGATATGTATCAGAACGTCCTGAAGGAATTAGTGCTTCTTCAGCTAATGCTAACTTTGCAATGGTGGAATTTACAGATGGATTTAAGGCAGATGAGGCAGATACAGCTGTAGCAGTTGGTCTTAAAAAAGGCAGCGAATTAACAGCGAAAATCAATGAAGTTTTAGCAGGAATCTCTGAAGAAGAGCGCCAAAATATTATGGATACTGCGATCAAAAATCAACCAGCAGCAGAATAATGTAGAAGTGAATACCGGCTGCATCCATTTGCAGCCGGTATTTAGATTTAAGGGGGTAAACTATGAGCTTAGAGTGGATTTTAACAATGATTTCAAACAACTGGCCGATGTTCCTTCGTGGAGCAGGGATGACACTCTTTGTTTCCATTATTGGTACGGTCATTGGCGGAATTATAGGTTTATTGGCAGGGGTCATACGTACAATTCCTGTGCCTGAAAATAAATTCAAAAGAATATTCTTAAAAGTGGTAAATGCCATTCTTTCTATGTATATAGAATTTTTCCGAGGAACACCGATGATTGTACAGGCCATGGTTATTTTTTATGGTTCTGCTTTAGCATTTGGGATAGATATGAATGTAACAGTTGCAGCAATCGTAATCGTATCAATCAATACGGGAGCCTATATGGCGGAAATTGTACGTGGTGGTGTTATTTCTATCGATCGAGGACAGTTTGAAGCTGCTCAAGCGGTTGGGATGAATCATGTGCAAACGATGCTTAATGTCGTACTGCCGCAAGTTATTCGAAATATTTTACCGGCTACCGGCAATCAATTTATCATTAATATTAAAGATACGTCCGTACTGAACGTTATTGGCGTAACGGAATTGTATTTCCAAACAAAAACTGTGGCTGGAATCAGCTTTAAATATTTTGAACCATTCTTTGTTGCGTGTGTTCTGTATTTCGTCATGACTTTTACGGTAACACTCATTTTACGCTACTGGGAAAGAAAATTAGACGGACCGGAAAATTACAGCATGATTGAAACAAAAGCTAATTAATAAGAAAAGTGCAAGCGCCTTGTTCAGCCCCGACAAGCACAAGACAAGCCGGCAGGAAGGTTGTACTTTAACCTTCTTGTCGGATTGGCTTGTGACTCGAGGGGCTAGGCGCTGGAGCTAGACAATAACGAAGGAGGAGCACTTTTGGAAAAAGTAATTGAAGTACAGCATTTAAGCAAATCCTTTGGATCTCATGAAGTATTAAAAGATATCGATTTTTCCGTAAATAAAGGGGAAGTTGTTTGTATTATTGGTTCCTCCGGTTCCGGTAAATCAACACTTCTACGTTGTATAAACCTTTTAGAAAAGCCGAGCGGCGGTCAAATCATTTATCATGGTGAAAATATATTAGATGATAAACATGATATTCATGCTTACCGTACAAAGCTAGGAATGGTTTTTCAGCAGTTTAACCTATTTAATAATCACACTGTACTCAGCAATTGTGTTGTTGGCCAGGTGAAGGTATTAAAACGCTCAAAAGAAGAAGCGGAAAAAATCGCCATGAAATATTTAAAGGTTGTAGGTATGGACCAATATGTAAATGCGAAGTCTAAGCAGCTATCAGGCGGGCAAAAACAGCGTGTGGCGATCGCCAGGGCCCTTTCCATGGAGCCGGATGTTATGTTATTTGATGAACCGACTTCAGCCCTTGATCCTGAGATGGTTGGAGAGGTTCTTAAAGTTATGAAGGAGCTCGCAGAAACAGGTCTTACTATGTTAATTGTTACGCATGAAATGGAATTTGCTCGGGAAGTTTCAGACCGTATTGTATTTATGGACAAAGGGGTTATTGCTGAAGAAGGAACGCCAGAGCAAATCTTTAATCAACCAACACAAGAGCGTACGAGAGAATTCCTAAAACGGACATTGAAATAATTTTAGTGGACCGATCCTGGTGCAAGCAGGGATCCAATGGTACACGGATGCTCAATAAAAGAAAGGCGTTCATAAAGTTTCAACTTTGTGAACGCCTGTTTTTTACTTCAATAAAAAAATTCTTTTCTATGAAAGCTTGTTGTTGATTTAGTCGTATGTGTGCATGTGAATGGGTTTTATTCTTCAGATTCCACTTCTACCCACAATTTTGACCACTCTTCTATTTCTCTCATAATTGGCTCCAAGGCTAGACCTTTTTCAGTCAAGGAATACTCAATTCGGACTGGTGTTTCCGGGAAGACTTCACGTTTGACGATTCCTTGGTTTTCAAGATCCTTTAGTCGTTCTGAAAGGACTCTTCCGCTAATGCCAATTGAGGATTCTAACGTACAGAAACGTTTTGTACCTGACAGTAGCTGGTAAATCACGAGGCCAGTCCAGCGCTGACTCAAAATATTCATAGCATTCTCGAATCGAGGACAAAGTAGAGATTTATTCATCATCCATCACCCCTCTATTTATAAAATACCATTTTACAATCATCAATATAATTACCATACATCATAAATACACTTGACACAAGTACCTTTTAAAAATATAATTACTTACATAAAGTAACTAACTAATTGAAATTGAATATAAGATCATTATACCAAATAAATGGATTACAGATGAGGATTTATTTTGAAGAATGGGGGGTTAGCATGAATCTTGAAGCGGATGTTTGCATTGTTGGTGCTGGCCCTGGCGGCGCTTTATTAGGCTATTTGCTAGCGAAGAATAATATATCAACGATTGTTGTCGAGCGTCATGACGGGATTGATAAAGAATTCCGTGGCGAACATTTAAATAAGGATGGAGAAGCCATCTTAAAAAAATATGGCCTATATGAAAAGGTCGAAAATCAAGGTTTACTTTTAATGGAACGAATCGAATATTGGCATCATGGGCAAGTGATTAAGACGGTAACACCTGCTGAAGGAGATCAACATGTAGGAATCCATGTCCCGCAGCGAAATTTATTAAGCGTGTTGATCGGAGAATCCGAACCGTATCCAAATTACAAGCTCATGATGGGCACGAAGGTTACAGAATTAATCAAAGATGAAGATGGCCATATTACTGGAGTGAAAGCAAGAAAAGACGATCAGGAAGTGACCATTAATAGCTCCATCGTTGTAGGTGCGGATGGGCGGTTTTCTACAGTAAGAAAATTGGCGGAAATGCCGTTTCAGACGATCAAACATGGTTATGACCTTCTTTGGGCCAAAATACCAAGCCCGGCAGGATGGGAGCCAACGATTAAACAGACATTGGTTGGGGAAAGTCAGCTAGCTTTATTTACCCAGGCAGGCGGATTTATACAAATCGGCTGGAATATAGAAGAGGGTTCGTATCCTTACTTGAAAAAGCAGTCGTTTGAACCGTTTATCAAGCAAGTGACCGATGCTTTTCCAGACTTGACGGAAACGGTTCAGCAGCACATTCAATCATGGAATGATTTTATTTTATTAAAAGTTCAAAGCTGCCATTGTCCAACATGGGTAAAGGATGGCCTCGTCATTATGGGGGATTCTGCCCATACGATGAGTCCAACGGGAGCATTTGGCATTAATTGTGCCTTAGTTGATGCGAGTGTTTTATCGGAAGTGATCATGGAAGCACTTGCCACCAATGATACGAGTGCGTCTCAATTAAAAAAATATGAAAATGACCGCCGGAATGAGATCGTACAACTGCAAGAGCAGCAGTTAATAAAAGAAGCATCCTATAAAGATAATTTTACCGTCCCAGCCTTGGCTTGATGACGGTATGAAGTTGAAATAAGGTATGGGGGGAAATCGTGATGGGAGAAGCTCAGCTGAATTCGAATAGACTTTCCGTTTTAGAGGATAAAATTCAAATCATAAAATCAGGTGAAGGTGCGATTTACTTAGTCGGACCGATCCGGCTACCAGTGAATTTAAACGGAGAAACCATTGTTTTTAAGTGGTATAGCTGGTTGAAAAGCGATGAAATAGTGGAAGAATATCAACAGGTTATTTCTAAATTATCATCTGCGAACCTAGCAGAATATCAACAATCAAGTGTTCTTGTTTATGGTGACTTTGAGTATGAGGATGAGGCTTTGATAAGAATGCACTCCATCTGCCATACAGGAGATATTTTTGGAAGCAAGCGATGCGATTGCGGGTTTCAGCTAAAGCAGTCGATGAAAATGATCGCGGAGCATGGTGTGGGAGCCTTATTTTATTTGGCTAACCATGAAGGCCGGGGAATTGGATTATTTAGTAAGGCCATGGCTTATATCCTTCAAGAAAATGGACACGATACAGTGGAAGCCAATGAAGCTCTTGGCTTTGCCGATGACACAAGAAACTACGATGATGCGATTCAAGTTCTTAAAGCTCTAAGAACGAAACCAGTAACGCTAATAACGAATAATCCTAAAAAGCTTGAAGCATTAAGAGCTTCAGGGTTGCCTGTCTCAGGGAGAACACCATTATGGGGAGATATCTCCGAATACAATGAACAGTATTTGCGGACAAAAATAAAGAAATCCGGGCATATGGAAGTGGAAGGTACGTTGCCGGCTAAGCCTCGAGTTATGTAACAACTGGATTCAGGTGCAAAGCAGCGTCTGAATCCGGGTGACTGCCCCGCGTTGAAATCTGTCGAAACAGATTATTCAGGTGAATAGACAACACCCGAAAAATTGCTGCAAGAAGGAAGGGACTGTCCGAATGACGAATCATGAATTTTATATGGAATTAGCCTTGAAAAATGCACAAGCGATGAAAGGCCAGACCGATCCAAATCCATTGGTTGGTGCGGTCATTGTCAACGATAACCGTGTTGTAGGGATTGGAGCCCATTTAAAAGCAGGTGAGCCGCATGCGGAAATCCATGCCATTCGAATGGCTGGAGAGCAAGCTAGAGGCGGAACCATTTATGTGACGCTTGAGCCTTGCTCCCATCATGGCAGAACTGGCCCTTGTGCAGAGGCTATTGTGGAGGCTGGAATTAAACATGTAGTGATTGCAACGCTCGACCCAAATCCAGTTGTATCAGGAAATGGGGTAAAAATCCTCGAAGATGCCGGCATTGAGGTCATCACGGGAATTTGTGAAGCAGAAGCTCGAAAGATGAATGAAGTTTTTAATAAGTTCATTGTAGAGAAAAAGCCGTTTATCACTTTGAAATCAGGAATCACTCTAGATGGGAAAATCGCAACCCATACTTCCAGCAGCAAATGGATCACCTCCGAAGATGCGAGACACGATGTCCATCAGCTTAGGAGTGAAAATATGGGCATTCTCGTTGGGGTCAATACCGTTATTCATGACGATCCAGAACTGACTTCAAGAATTCCGAATGGACGCCATCCGATCCGGATTATTTTGGATTCTTCTTTGAAAATCCCTTTGGAATCCAAGGTAATTACAGACAAGAAAGCGGAAACATGGATTTTTACTAATGAAAACTACGATAAAGACAAGCGGAAAACACTAGAGGACTTAGGAATTTCCGTATACGTTACGACTGGTTCAAAGACTGTTGACCTGAATAAAGTAGTAGAAATATTGGGGGATAAGCTTGTTTCATCCGTATTAATTGAAGGCGGCGGAACGATCAATGCTTCCTTTTTAGAAAATAAATTAATCGATAAAGTCGTCCTCTATATCGCTCCTAAATTAGTAGGCGGAAAGCATGCACCTACTTTTTTGGAGGGGACAGGAATCGAGATCATGAGCGATGCTATCGAATTATCAGATGTAACCGTGACTAAGATTGGGAAAGATTTCAAGTTTATGGGGTATCCTTCTTATTAAACCTTTGAGTCATTATGACAAAAGGTGCCAGTTCTATCCAACGAATGGGATAGAGGCTGGCACCTTTTCATTTTTTCAATCGATTAGCAATAAATCTTAGTCTATTTCCTCTATTTGAGTGAAGTAGGCAGAAATTAATTGTTCTATTTGAAGAAGTTCTTTATGTGCAAACAATACCTTTTCTTGTTTTAAAGTTTGGATCGTTAACTCAATTAGAAACTTACGGGGCTTTTTGGAATCTACGATTTCTTCTTGAATAAAATCCAGTAATTCGATGTATTTGGACTTCTCTTCATGATGGATTAATGTCTTTTTTAATTCTAAAATCGAATGGTATAAACTGTTTTTGAAGGCATGATCGTTTCCCTTACAGTTCGGCAGCCAGTTTTCCAATAGCTCTGGCTTAAGCAGCTGATCCCCAGCTTCAGCCACCTCATCCACAATCTTCACTATTCTACTAACACAATATCGGACAATTTTGCTAAGGCTCGCATTTGATCCGTGTGCCAAATTATTGTATTTAAGATTATTGTGCAGAATCCCCATAAACATAACGGCACAGTCCAATAAATACGGTTCCTTGTCTTCCCCAAATATATCGATAAAACGGTGATACTTCCACTGGAGTATTCGCAGGTGACCTCGTTTAATATATTGTTTAAGCTCTTCATCATTCGAAAAAATGACTTCTTCAAAAAGGGAAATGAGTTTGTTTGCCCGGTTGGTCTCCAATTGCAATTCTAGTTGTTTAATGAATATCTCAATATTCGAAGGATCCTGACCAATAAGTAAATCATTTCGCTCTTTTTCCAGTTGTTTGTATATGGTCCTAAAGAGGGCGATTAATAATTCACTTTTTGACGAAAAGTAATTATAAAATGTCCCTTTAGAGATACCGCTATAAGTTAAAATATCTTGAATCGATGTTGCCTGGAACCCTTTTTCAATAAATAATTGATGGGCCATTTTAATAACATGTTTCTTTCTTTCGTTCATAATATCACCTTTTATATGAATTGGACTCCCTGTATAAAATTCATAGTACATTAATTTTAATGTTTAGACAAACCCATTTAAACATGGAATTTTTTTGTTGCAAAAATTGAACACATGGTATATGATATTGTTCTGTGTAACACGAGTACAAATTAATGTACTTAAGGTATAGGAGGAGAAATAATGGGTGAAGCCACTAAAAAGTCAAACGGTGCACCATATGGGATTCTTGCGATTCTCATGATTGGGGCTTTTATTACCTTTTTGAATAATACATTATTAAATATCGCGCTTCCTTCTATTATGGAGGATCTAAATGTTGGCCCAGCGACCGTACAGTGGCTGACAACTGGTTTTATGCTTGTAAATGGTGTGTTAATTCCAACAACCGCCTTTTTAATTCAGAAATATTCTGTTCGTCATTTATTTATAGCTGCTATTGGTTTATTTACAATCGGAACTGTTCTAGCTGGCTTTGCACATGCCTTTCCATTGTTATTAGCAGGAAGAATGTTTCAAGCTTCTGGTTCGGCCATTATGATGCCGTTATTAATGAATGTTATGTTAGTCTCATTCCCAATTGAAAAAAGAGGAACGGCTATGGGGTTCTTTGGGTTAATTATGATGGCAGCACCAGCAATCGGCCCTACATTATCAGGCTGGATTATTGAACATTATGACTGGAGGATGCTATTTCATTTTATCACACCAATTTCTGTCATTGTATTACTGCTTGGGTTCTTCATGCTTAAGGATAAAAAAGATAAAGTGGATATCCGCCTTGATTTCCTTTCCGTTATATTATCCAGCGTAGGCTTTGGCGGGATGCTTTATGGATTTAGCTCTGCTGGTACTAAGGGATGGGATAGTCCCTTGGTATATATCACGTTGATTCTTGGCGTTATATCATTAATATGGTTTATTTTGCGCCAATCAAGGATGGAACGTCCGATGCTTAATTTCGGAGTATTTAAGTTTCCGATGTTTGCATTATCTGCGTCTATATCGATGGTTTTAAATATGGCTTTATTTTCGGGAATGTTATTACTTCCGATTTATGTGCAAAATCTTCGTGGCATTTCTCCCATGGATGCTGGCATACTCATGCTGCCTGGAGCCATTGTTATGGCGATTATGTCTCCAATAACAGGAAAGTTATTTGATAAGATTGGTGGACGAATACTAGCGATAATCGGCCTAGCCATTACTACGATAACAACTTATTATTTAAGTAAATTAACACTGGATACAACTTATGGCCATTTAATGGTGCTATACACTGTACGGATGCTAGGAATGTCTATGGTTATGATGCCTGTATCAACAAATGGTTTAAATCAACTTCCTGCACGCTTTTATCCGCACGGTACAGCGATGAATAATACACTAAATCAAATTTCCGGAGCGATTGGAACGGCAATACTTGTTACACTCATGTCCAATCGTACGGAAACACATGCAGCAAACTTAGCTGCGGAAGCAATGAAAAATGCTGCTGGGCAAGCGCCTACAGAAGCAGCAATGGCAGCCATGAAACAGCAAATTGAGATGATGGCTATGCTTGAGGGGATTAATGATGCATTCTTTGTCGCAACCTTTATTGCTGCGGTATCCCTCATACTTGCCTTCTTTATTAAACGAGCGAAACAAGCGGAAGATCCAATGGAAAGTAAAACAGAAGGTACAAAAATAACAAAATTAGCTGAGAATTAATAAAAAATGCACGAAGCCCACTTAACTAGGGCTCGTGCATATTTTTTATTTTCCTATGGCAAATTGTCGTATTTCCTGTAAAGCCTGCTGAAGATCTGACATCGTTTTTACGCCATTGTCAATTTCAATTCCGAGTTCAATCATTGTGTCTGCAGTATCAGGGCTGATTCCAGTTAAGATCGTAGAGCAGCCTAGTAGTTTAATGCCTTTCACAATCTTAAATAGGTGGTTAACAACCGATGTATCGATATAAGGAACACCTGAAAGATCAATAATTAATTGCTCCGCTTTTAATTCCTTTACCTTTATGAGTGTTTTTTCACGGATTTTCTTTGCCCGATACGTATCAACATTTCCCACTACAGGAAGAATACAGACCCTCTCGGCAAGTGGGATGATCGGAACAGACAATTCATCGACAGTTTCACGATGAATCTTTAATAATTCATCTTTATAGCTCACATAATAAGCTGTATGGGAATCTATGTATAAATCAATAATGTCATTAACATATCGCTCAAGGGCGAAGAATTCTTCCATGCTTAGGGAATGCTTGGATTCAAGATAAAATACCTTAATAGCATTCCAAATTATTCCTCGCGCGGACTGAAATAGCTCCAAGGATAAATGGATTGGGAAGTCAGTTCTTGCACTTTGGCCGCCTCTTTCCTTCGCCCTCTCCATAATTTCTTCCGTTTTCAATTCAAGGATATTTTCTGTCACGACCTTGATAATTGGATTTCCTTCCGCTTCATACTCATCAAGAAGATGATTTTCTTTCATAAAAGAAGTTAGATAGCTTTTATTTTTCTGTAAATATTGAATCCATTCTTTCGTATAAAAGTCTAAATTGTCTCTTAGAAATTGTGCTAATTCTTCCTTTGAATGCACCGAATTGATCATGGGATGGCCCCCTATAAATGTATTGGATGGGTGATTTGCTTTAGCAAATGTAAGAAAGAAGGTGGTTCCTTGTCCTGTTTCGCTATTGACACGAATGCTGCCATTATTACTTTGGATGGCATTAAATACTTGGGCAAGACCCATGCCTTTGCCATCCTGTTTTAATGTAAAAAAAGGAGTGCCAAGCAGACGAAGCTTGTCCTTTGGGATGCCGATGCCTGTATCAGAGATGCTTAGATGGACTCCGAGAGCATCTTCGTATTGCTCAATCAGTAACGTGCCGCCTTCATTCATCGCTTCGATGGCATTTTTAATTAAGTTGAAAAGCGCTTTCTTAATCTGATCCTTCCTGCCGGTTACCATGGCTTGATCGTGGTTGAATTTCCTTATTAAATGGATATGATAAAGCTGGTTTTGAAATAAAAGCAATATCGCGTCAATCACAGAGCATAGATTAAAGGTTGTGTGCTGTTCCTGGAAAAACTCAGGCTTTGATACACTCATTAAATCATTTAAGGTTTGAATCGCACGGTCTAATTCACTTTGCGCAATTTGAGTATATTCTTGATTATAATTTTGCTCCATTAGCTGAAGAAAGCCTTTCACGGCAGTCAAGGGATTTCGTACTTCATGGGCAATTCCCGCTGCCATTTCCCCGATGGAGGATAACAGGTGATTATTCCAATTGTTATGTTCATGCATGCTTTGAAGCTGATTAACATTAAAGATAAATATATGAATCTTTTCTAATTTTTCATCTTTACATGTTCGATGAAACAGAAAAAAATGCGGCTGTGTATCGATAATCAGAATAAATTCATTTAATTTCCCCATAAAACATTCATGCAGTTTTGCCTTAAGTTCGTTATTTTTTATTCGGTGAAAAAGGTAATTGGAGCTGCTGTCCTCTGAAATTAGTAGTCTTTTTCCCTCGGTGTTCATTTTTTGGATTGTCCCATCAGGTGTCAATTCTATCAATCCATATAAGGCTTCATTAGAGGCAGGCGATTTATTCAATATTTGGTACCCCCATTACTGAGCCACTTTACAGCTCGGACTTTAGTTCCGTGATTTATATTGCTGGTAATTTCAAATTCATCCATAAGACGCCTTACTCCTGTTACCCCCAAGCCTAAACCCGTTTTTGAGGAATAAGTCTGAGTCAATATTTGCTCCAAGTTCTTAATTCCTGGGCCTTTATCGATTGCTATGATTTCTATACAGTGAGGAAGTGGCCTTATGTGAAGCTCGCCTTTACCAGCATAGAAGACGATGTTACGAGTTAGCTCCATGATAGAAACAACCACTTTGGTTTGTTGGCTGCAACTTAAGCCTAGCTCCTTTGCAACCTTTTTTCCTATTGAGCTTGCCACATACACATCGTCTTCTCGTTCAATAATAATTTTGTACAAATTCATCTCCAATCCTTTTGTAGAAATATTAGAATTTTAAGAGTATTTTGGTGTATTTTAGCTAAATTTTATCACAATTCTTATAAAAGTATAGTAGAATTTTACTATTATATTAGAATAATAATTAAAAAAAGAACCCGCTTTCATACGAGTTCTTTTCAAACGCTTTTTATTTAATAAATTCCTAATTAGAAAAGGTTCAGCTTCCCAATCCGCTCTACAGCCTCTACAAGCACCTCTTCGTCTACTAATAGCCCAACCCGGACATAGCCCTCTCCGTATTCGCCAAAGCCTTTTCCAGCGGCAACGGCCACATCTGCCTTTTCAAGCAAATAATCGGCGAACGATTCACTTGTAAATCCAGCTGGGACAGGGAGCCACGCAAAGAAGGAACCGCTCGGTGCTTCTGCTTTCCAGCCGATTTTTCTGCATTCCTCTATTAGTACGTTACGGCGGCTTTCATAGCGTGAAACCAGTTCATCCACACAGCTTTGATCCTCTGTTAAGGCTGCAGCAGCTGCCATTTGTACCGCTGGAAAAAGACTGCAGTATAAATGATCTTGTATCAGATTAAGAGCTTCAATAATTTTCGGATTGCCAACTGCGAAACCAACACGCCAGCCTGCCATATTATACGTTTTGGACAATGTATACATTTCTACACCAATTTCTTTAGCTCCTTCTACTTCTAGGAAACTAGTTGGTCTTTTGCCGTCAAAGCCAATCGCGCCATAGGCAAAATCGTGCAGAATAGTAATATGATGTTCTTTTGCAAATGCAACGGTTTCTTCAAAAAAGGAACGGTCAGCAGTCGCTCCTGTTGGATTATTAGGGTAGTTCAAATACATGAGCTTGGCCGCTTCCCTTTGCTGAATCGGGATCGCGTTAAAATCAGGCAGAAATTTATTTTCTGCTTTTAAAGGAAAAGTCTCATATTGAACATTAGCCAGGACAACCCCTGATAAATAATCAGGATAGCCCGGATCAGGAAGCAGCATTAAATCGCCTTCATTTAATAAACACATAGGCAGCTCGACTAATCCTGTCTTCGTTCCAAAAAGGATTGCCACTTCAGTCGATGGGTCAATTTCAACACCGTATTGTTTCAAATAAAATTCAGCGGCAGCATTTTTTAACTCTTGAATTCCGCGAAACGGAGAATACTTATGCGTTTTTGGATCCTCAGCAGCTGATTGCAGTGCCTTTACAATATGAGGCGGTGTTGGCTGATCGGGATTTCCCTGTCCTAAATTTATAATGTCCCGGCCTTCTGCTATAGCTTTGCTAACCTTTTCAACTAAGGTTGCAAAAAATTGGACAGGCAGTTTTTTTAAGCGATTTGAATATTCCATGTGCTTCACCTCTTCTATCATAAAATGAAATAATTAAAAAATAGCATTAATACTATTTAAAATGTTTGCATTTTAATTTCAAATTTTATATTTTTTCAGTCAAAATGTCTAGAGCCTTATAAGAATATTTTCGAACAAGATGCTTTATTCATAACGGAAAAATAATATATGGTCATGAGGGTCAGTTTCCGCATGCTTATGAAGGAAACTGGCCTATTTGTGAAATAGGTCTAAAAGGGATGTGTGAAAATGAAGTTAGAAATGCGAAAAAGGGCATACTAAAATCATCTTCTTAGTCATCTGCTTGACAAAAGGTTCAAGTTTCGAAAAAGAGAAAAAACTTAAAAGTTTCAATTAGATTTGTGAATATTATTTTCGACAAGATATGATATAATTATTTTATAAAAATAACAATGAGGAGTAATCACTATGTTAAAAGATATCTTCATGAGCCTTTCTCAAAACCAATTTCTTAATAGTGCTGCAAAAAAGTATGGTTTAAAATTGGGTGCGCAAACTGTTGTAGCAGGAACAAATATAGAAGAAACGATCAAAAGTATTAAAGAACTCAATGCACACGGAATCTCGTGTACGGTAGATAACTTAGGTGAATTTGTATTTAAAGAGGAAGAAGCAACAGAAGCGAAGGAACAAATTCTAAAGGTAATTGAAGCGATTCATCAAAATCAAGTAGATGCTCATATTTCATTAAAGCCTACACAATTAGGCTTAGATATTGATTATAACTTTTGCTTAAGTAATTTAAGAGAAATTGTCGACTTAGCAAGTAAGTATGATATGCATATCAACTTTGATATGGAGGATTATGGACATCTTCAGCCATCGTTTGACATATTGGACGAACTTTCCAAGGAGTATAATAATATTGGAACGGTTATCCAAGCTTATTTCTTTCGTGCAGAAGAAGATATCCAAAAGTACAAAAACTACCGTCTTCGTATCGTAAAAGGCGCTTATAAAGAGTCTGAGCAAGTTGCCTACCAAGATAAAGGAGACATCGATAAAAACTTTATTAAGCTGATCGAATATCATTTATTAAATGGAAAATTTACATCCATTGCCACACATGACCATAATATTATTAATCATGTGAAGGAATTCGTTAAAAAGAATGATATTCCAAATGATAAATATGAATTCCAAATGCTATATGGCTTTAGAAAAGATATGCAATTACAACTGGCAAAAGAGGGATATAACTTCTGTACGTATGTGCCATTCGGCAATGACTGGTATGGATACTTTATGCGCCGCCTTGCGGAAAGACCACAAAACCTAAACCTAGTTGCGAAACAAGTATTTAACAAGAAAACGAACACTGTACTTGGTATAGCAGCGGGAGCATTCTTATTAGGAAGAATGACGAAGAAGAAAAACAAAAAATAATACGGGTTCATTCACGTTTTGAATGGAAAGGTCTGTCTCTTAAGGGGCAGGCCTGTTTTGTTTGATAATTGATGGTAAAATAAGAATAACAATGATAAGTGATGGGGAGATTCAAATGTTCAAGGCTCAAAAAGAATATTACTGGAAGATTGGATTATTGGTGTCAGTTATTTCTTTTATTTTACATATAGTAGGGGTTAGCCAGGTTTTAGATTCCGAATTAAATGTTAAAAACCTGGCTGCTTATTTAGGGTTTTCGTTGGCGGTTGGACTGGTCGCATTATTATTAGTGCGCTTTGGTTTCAAAATAGCACTTATCTTCTTTCTGGCTGGTCTCATCATTGGATTTATTGAAATGTATCGCCTTTTCTTTAGTGACTCTTCTGGATGGGGAGATTTAGCGGGACTTATCTCTTTATTTATGTGGGTGTTTATGGGAATTGGGTTAGGAGTTTTTGCTCAATTAGGTGCATACTACTGGCGAAAAAGGAAATAACAGTAACATGGAAGCCTCCACAAACAGTGGGGGCTTATTTATTTTTCATTCAATTGTTTTATACATGGCTATGAAGGGGAATCTTATGGTAGGAGCAATTATTCCATAAATGTTATCGTGTTTCACATTTATATTATGAATGCATTGGAAAATTGTCGAGTTTGCAGAGGGGTCTGCATGCAAGAGAAGGGTAAGGAGTGGTGATCATGTATAAAAAGCAAGAAAAAATATTGATGTGGGTAGTTTTTTCAGCTGCTGGGATTATGCTGCTATCACTATTAGGAAGAGTATTTGGCAGTTAAGGAGGTGATTAGGAAATGGGAAAAGAGGAGGCTGTATTTTTTAGCCGGGTACTTACAGAGCTGACATTATCGTTTCATATTATTTACGCCACAATCGGTGTAGGGATTCCGCTCATGATTATGATTGCCCAGTGGATTGGTATTAAGAAAAATGATGAACATTATATTTTACTGGCAAGAAGGTGGGCTAGAGGGTTTGTCATTACTGTTGCTGTTGGAGTTGTAACTGGAACTGCGATTGGCTTGCAGCTTTCGCTTTTATGGCCAAACTTTATGGTGTTAGCAGGAAATGTGATTGCTCTGCCACTATTTATGGAAACATTTGCGTTTTTCTTTGAGGCCATCTTTTTAGGGATCTATTTGTATACTTGGGATCGATTTGAGAATCAGAAGAAGCATTTGCTGTTATTAATACCGGTTGCTGTCGGAGCGTCCTTTTCAGCTGTTTTTATCACGATTGTGAATGCGTTTATGAATGCTCCGCAAGGGTTTGACATCGTTGGTGGTCAACTGATCAATATTAACCCGCTTATTGCGATGTTTAATCCTGCAATGCCAACAAAGGTTGCTCACGTTTTGGCAACTGCTTACATGACTTCAGCTTTTGTTCTAGCTGCGATAGCTGCATTCCGGCTACTGAAAGGATCAAGCCATATCTATCACAAAAAGGCGCTTTATTTAACGATGAAGCTAAGCCTCATATTCTCCATTGCATCCGCAGTTATTGGTGATTTCTCAGGCAAATATTTAGCTGAGTACCAGCCGGAGAAATTAGCGGCAGCTGAATGGCATTTTGAAACGGAAGAAAATGCGCCGCTATATTTATTCGGAGTTCTAGAAGATGGAGAGGTTAAGTATGCCATTAAAATTCCCTTTGCATTAAGTATTCTGGCACATAGTAGTTTATCTGCGGAAGTGATCGGATTAGATCAATTTCCAGAGGACGAAATTCCTCCCCTTTATATTCACTATTTATTTGACATTATGGTATCTATAGGAGTATGGCTGACGGTACTATCGGCTGTATATGTTATTGGAACATGGAAGGGCTGGCCTTTTGTAAGAAAGACATGGATCCGAGGCTTTATTGTGGCAGGAGGGCCGCTTTCTGTTATTGCAATAGAAGCGGGATGGTGGTTTGCTGAGGTAGGCAGACAGCCATGGGTCCTGCGAGGAATTTTGAGAACAGAGGACGCCGCGACAACTAGTGGTCAAATTGACCTTATGCTTGTGTTATTCGCTGGTTTATATCTGATTCTAGGGATTGGAAGCATTGTTGTGTTAACGAGAATGTTTAGAAGAAATCCAGTGGAAAAAGAGCTGGAAGATCGGCATACAGAAATGGGCGGTGAGCATTCGTGACACTTGAGGTAATTGGAATTTCTGTTCTTTGGCTATTTCTGTTTGGGTATGTGCTCGTTGCTTCTATTGACTTTGGTGCTGGTGTATTTAACGCATATAGCTTGTATACAGGGCGCAAGCATATTTTAACAAATATCATTCAACGATATTTATCGCCAGTTTGGGAAGTCACAAATGTGTTTCTAGTCTTCTTTTTTGTTGGTATGGTTGGATTTTTTCCAAAAACTGCTTTTTACTACGGCACGATTCTACTTGTTCCAGCGAGTATTTCCATTATTTTGATTGCGATTCGAGGATCCTATTATGCTTTTGAGACATATGGGTCAAGGGGCCATAGGGGATATACCTTTATGTACGGCTTATCAGGCTTGTTTATTCCAGCATCCCTTTCCATTGTGCTAACTATTTCAGAAGGCGGCTTCGTTACAATGGTCAATGATCATCCTGTGCTCGATTACTGGGCGCTGTTTACTAGCCCCCTTACATGGAGCATTGTTGTGCTTAGTTTAGCAGCTGTTCTTTATATATCTGCTGTATTTTTAACATGGTATGCGAATAAAGCGCAGGATCAGAATGCAACTGAGTTATTAAGAAAGTATGCATTAATCTGGGCAGCCCCATTAATGATTACAGCAGCTGGAATTATTGTAGAACTGCGGGCCCATAATGCTGAGCATTATGCACGAATGCTAGATGTTTGGTGGCTGCTTGGACTGTCATTTATCCTATTTATCGGAACGGTGTGGCTAATTTGGAAGCGGAAGAAATATGGCCTTGCCTTCGGATTATTAGCAGGACAATTTACCTTGGCTTTTTTTGCATACGGAATATCTCATTATCCATATCTTCTGTATCCACACTTAACTATTTATGACAGTTTTACAAATGAAGCAATGGCGATTTCGCTAATAGTTGCATTTATTGCTGGCCTGTGTTTACTCGTTCCATCCTTATGGCTTCTATTAAGACTGTTTTTATTTGATAAAAATTATGTTAGAGGAAGAGTCATGAAGGAGGATTCGTGAATATGGAGAACTTTTTTATTTTTTATGCACCATTTATTGTTGTAGCTTTGGCGATAGTGGCAGCTTTTTGGCTAGGGCCTAAAGACGGAGCGGTTCATAGAAGTGAGCGGAAATAAGCTGAATATAGAAGGTCAAAGTTCCTATTTGAAAGAGTGCTTTGGCCTTTTTTTACATTTTGAAATCGCTTCTATTAAAAATCAAAATATGACATAATATAGCTATGTTGAAATGGAGGTGAATGTAATGGATGAAAGCCGGCTTGATAAAATCGAGGAAATGCTTACTACGTTAATCACTATGGTAGGCGGTACAAACAGTCGATTGGATATGGTAGAAGCTCGATTGAGTAAGGTAGAAGAAAGTTTGGATAAGGTAGAAGAAGAATTGAAAAATCTGAAAAAAGAAGTAAGTGTGGTTAAAGAGGACCAAAAGCAGATGAGAAGTGAAATAATGGAAAAGCTAATGGTCATTCAAGCCGACCAAGATCTAATCTGGGAAAAGGCTGTTAAAAATGAAAGAGACATCGTCAAGATGAAGGCACAACTGCATCGATAGCCTCATAATTTACCTACATGAATTTGAAGTTCCTCAAGAATATAACCATCTAAATGATCAATATCCAAAAGTGTATTTTCTACAATTAACGAAAATTTTTCAATAGGACAAGCATTCTGCTGGGAGCACTCGACTTTTTAGAGGCTCTCTTTTTTATTATTAGACTAAATGTTTACTCCCTCTAAGACTGTAGACTTAGATAAATATCTGTCTAAGGCTCGTTATGAAAGGGTGGAAATGTAGGTAAGATGGTAAAAGAATAAAATGTTAACTTTTACCTAATTGTGTTAAAATCTCCAAATCCATTTTAACTCCATAAGGTAAAGGAGAGAGTGAGGAGAACAGGCTTGAAATTATTGAAATTTATTGTACAAAGGAAAATGTTAATTGCTTTACTGTCAGTGATGGTTTTAGCCATTGGAAGCTACTCGTTATTCGAATTAGATAAGGAATTAATGCCAGCCATCCGTATGGACGGTGCCTATGTTGAAGTTGGTGCGGGAGAAATGGCTGCAATTGAAGTTGAACGGACAATCACAACCCCATTAGAGCAGAAAATAAAAGGAATTGACGGTGTCGAAGATATTCAATCGACTACTATGATAGGCAGGAGCTCCCTGCAGATGACCTTTGAGCGGGGACGAGGGGAAGAGGTATTTAAGGAAGTAGAGTCAATTGTTAACGCTGCAAAGGCCGAAAATCCAGGAATTAAGGAAATGGATGCTGGTCAGTACGGCGCAAGTCAGAGCTATGAATTCTTCATGGATATTTCTGGCGGCAGCATGGGGGATATGACAGGATTTGCAAAGAACGTATTGGAGCCTAGATTAGAAGAGCTTCCAGAGGTACGTGACGTAATGCTTTCTGGAATGTTGGAGCATGAAGTGACAATTGAATTTGATCGTGCAGAAATGCTGATGCATGGGTTAGAGGCAGGCCAGGTAATTGGTGCCATCCAGATGTCCAATAATGAAGCTACTTTGGGCGTACTTAATAATGAAAAGGACTCACCTTCTTTGCGATGGAATACGAAATTAGAAAATATTGCTGATGTAAAGGGATTAAAAGTTCCTACCCAATCAGGATTTATTGAGCTTAACAAGGTAGCAGCTATTTCCCTGCAGCCTAAGGAAAGTTCATCATTTGTATGGAAAGATGGAACGAAGGATCTTATTTTTATCCAGGTTGGCAGGGCGGCAGATGTAACGCAAATTGAGATGGCAAAAGCAGTTCGGGCGGAAATTAAAAAAATTCGGGATGAAGGTTTAGTTACAGGCTTTCAATTAAATGAAATGGTTGCACAGGCAGACTATGTACAGGAATCGATTGATGGGGTAACAGACAATATCCTTATTGGCGGGCTAATCTCTGCAGTCATTCTTCTCATTTTCCTTAGAAATCTGAGGGCTACGATCATTATCGGTATTTCCATTCCAACATCCGTATTATTAACCTTTGCAGCGATGTGGATGTTTGGCTATAGCTTTAATATTTTGACCTTAATTGGACTTGGATTGGGAATTGGGATGATGGTTGATTCATCCATCGTTATCCTAGAATCCATTTATCGAAAGAAAGAACTAGGTTTGAACAAGTTTGATGCGGTTTTAGAGGGAACAAAGGAAGTCGCTTCGGCCGTAATTGCATCGGTTCTAACGACTATTGTCGTATTCCTTCCAATTGGAATGATCGGCGGCGAAATGGGTCAATTTATGATCATGCTTTCAGTAGTTGTTGCCATTACACTAATCAGCTCCATGATTGTGGCCTTTACATTAATTCCTTCATTATCCGATAAGTTTATGAAGCTTAAAAAGACAAAGGGAGCAGCTAAAGAAGGAATGTTTATGCGGGGGTATAGCCATGCTGTTTCCTGGACCATCAAGAAAAAGCGCCGCAGTCTCGGTGTCATTACTCTCTTTTTCCTAATGTTTGCAGGGTCATTATTACTAGTAACAAAGATCCCAATGACGATTATGCCTGATATGTTTAACCGATATTCGGAGCTAATGGTTGATCTAGAACCAGGTATTACAAATCAGGAAAAAGCCGAAATCGTTCAAACGATGAATGAAAAACTGAGTGCCATCGAGGATGTAGATACGAGTTATGTACTTGATAATGGCGGAATGCTGTACAGTATCATCAATATGACAAAAGGCGATGAGATTAAAAAGGAACAAAAGGAAGTAAATGAAGAAATCTTGAAGACACTGCGGGAGATGCAGGATTCGTATCCAATTGAAAGTATTCAAAGTGCCTTATCCAGTGGCGGTGGATCACCTGTTCAAGTGAAAATAAAAGGAGAAGACATTGGGCAGCTGCAAGAAACAGCCGGTGACTTTAAGGAAGAGCTGCAAAGGATTGATGGCATTGTTGGCGTAAGAACGTCAATGGAGCGGATGTCCCAAGAGGAAGTCATTGTTTTAAAAACGGATGAAATTGAAAAGGCTGGACTTTCCCAGCTTCAAATTAAACAATTCATTGAGCAGTCGTTTTTACAAATGCCTATTGGTGAAATGTCGATAAACGAAGAGAAGATGCCTTTATTTGTAAAATGGGATCAAAAGACCGCAACGAAAAAGGATTTGCTGGATATGAAGGTACCAACTATAGAAGGGGAGAGAAAATTATCTGCTTTCATTGAATTGAAAAGCGTGGATACGCCAAATGAGATTTCCCACTCAGACGGGGAACGGTTTATCGCCATTTCTGCCGATATTGAAGGAAAGGACCTTGGAGCGGTCAATAGAGATGTCCAGAAATTAATCGAGGATTTCAAGGCCCCAGCAGGTTTATCAGTATCAGTTGCAGGGGACCTGGAACAACAGCAGGAATTAATGATGGAAATGGTCTTTGTAATAGGAATTGCTCTTTTCCTGGTATATCTAGTTATGGCGGTTCAGTTCAATCATTTAGGCCACCCACTCATTGTCATGTCAGTGATTCCGATGACGATTGTAGGCGCCATTCTAGGTTTATTTATCACTCAGATGGAGCTAAATCTAATGTCAGGAATGGGTGTCATCATGTTAATTGGCATCGTCTTAAACAACGCTATTCTGTTAATTGATCGTACAAAACAGCTTCGCAGAGAGGGCTTCTCTGTTGAAGACGCACTTCTTGAAGCAGGTAAAAACCGTATTCGTCCAATATTCATGACAACCTTAACAACAGCTGGCGCAATGCTTCCATTAGCGCTTGCCTCAGGCACATCGGGTAATTATCAGGCGCCAATGGCCACAGTTATTATTTTCGGCTTAATGTTCGCGACTTTTATTACATTACTTCTTATACCGGCCGTTTACCGTTTATTTTCAGTAAAGGCACTGAGTATTGGAGCGGCTAGGAAACAGCGGCGCAAAGAGATGATCGAGGTTCAAGCTGTACCAGAAACAGTGAAGTAGGAATGAAAGAGGAAGATCGCTTTAAGAAATAGCCCAGAGCATATGCTTTGGGTTATTTTTGTTGACTTTTTTTCCTGGTCTTAAGACTTATGTCTATAAAATAATTCATTATTAAGGACCTAATAAATTGAAATGTTGCTAGGTTGAAAGTTTTGTTTTTCGTTTTCGAAAAGGTTTGCAGGAAATAAAAGCGAATTCCTTTTGTGAAATCATATCATAAGGAGGTTTTTGTTTTGAAAAAAGGCTCTTCCATTTTGCTTTCTACTCTATTAGTCACTTCAAGTTTGTATCTAGCTCCTATGAATTCCGCCCATACAGCAGAGGCTGCACCTAATCACGTTGTTCATCCAAGTGAAAAAGCATTTGATCAAAAGGTTATTGCTAGAGTTAGTGCAGAGCGTATATATGAAGATGTCTATTATTTATCCGAAACGATTGGCCCGCGTGTAACGGGTACAGAAGGTGAGCAGCGAGCCGCCAAGTTTATTAAGGATCGTTTGGTTTCTTACGGATATGAAGTAACGACACAAGAATTCAGTATTCCTGATAAAATGACAGGGCATTTACAGACTAGTGATCAAAATGAAGTCATGGTTAGTATCCCTGCCGGTTCAGCGGATACTCCTGAAGCAGGGATCACTGCAAGTCTTTACGATGCTGGGCTAGGGAAATTAACCGATTTTACACAGGAGGCAGTGGGAAAGATAGCTCTAATCTCAAGAGGCGACATCACATTTAAAGAAAAAATCGATAACGCTATAGCTGCTGGAGCTATCGGAGTGCTGATTTATAATAATGTGGATTCCCCTGGACCATTGAATCCTTCCATCGGTGGAGATACGACAATTCCTGTTGGAGGGATCTCAAAAGCAAGCGGCGAAGCATTAATTCAAGATATCGCTGCCCAAAACAAAACGGTGACATTAAAAGTGAAGCGGATTGCCAATGCAAAATCACAAAATATCATTGCGACAAGAACCCCTCAAAAAGGAAAAAACCACGACATTGTACACGTGTCTGCCCATTTTGATAGTGTTCCATTTGCACCGGGTGCCAGTGACAATGCGTCTGGTACAGCTACTGCTTTAGAGCTGGCAAGAGTGTTAAAAAGCTATCCGATTGAAAAAGAATTGAGGTTTGTTTTTGTTGGCGCGGAGGAAATTGGCCTTGTCGGATCCGCCTATTATGTAAGTCAGCTAAGTCAGAATGAGGTTGAGCGGAGCGTTGCGAACTTCAACATGGATATGGTCGGAACCTCCTGGGAAAATGCAACAGCCATCTATATGAATACTGTTGATGGCAAGGCAAACATCGTAACGGAAACAGCGCTGGCGACAGCTGAAAGAATTGGAACACCGTCTGAATTAGTTCTCTATCAGCGCGGAGCTTCCGATCACGTATCCTTCCACGATGCGGGGATTCCAGCTGTTAACTTCATTCGCCGTGAGCCTGGTACTGCAAACCTAGAGCCTTATTACCACACACCACAAGATAAAATCGAATATATTAGTGTTGAGCGTTTGAAGGAGGCTGGGGATTTAGTTGGAGCTTCTGTATATAGTTTGATTGGAAAATAGTTTATAGAAAAAGTGAAGCTGATATCCATTAGATGCAGCTTCACTTTTTGTTTTATATAGATATACTGTTATTTGCCAATCCCCTTCCTTTCATCAATAGAGATAAATGACTTTGTCTCAAACGACAGGGCAATAACGGATAGAAGATATAGTATACATAGTAAAAATGGCAGCAGCATAAATGCATGATTAATAAAGACATAACCGAAAATAAAAGAGACAGCAGCCATTGCAATGGTAAAAATTCCGTACGTTTTACTTTGATAAATCCATAAATATGGCAAAAAGTGTGAGGCTCCTAAAATACCTATGGCCATTGGGATTAATTCATATTGTTCAATGTAAATGATCACCCAAACCGGTATGTAAAATGCTTGAATGCCTCCTATAATTCCTCCTAAAGCCCCTAATGGATTTTTACTTAAAAGATTGATTTTACGTATTTTGCCGATAGCAATAGCCAATGGGAAAATACTACATGTACCAATCAGGTAGAAAAGAGCGAGCTGCTGTTGGCTTTCTATGAAAAAGCCCAATCCTCCCATAACTAACCAATAGAAGGCTCCCGCGAGTAAGAAAGGGTATCCTTTTTTGGCATCTTTAATCAAATCTGCCTTTAGTTCACCTACAGTCATGTTTTTAAAATCCATATCACTATCCCCTTTTGTTTTATCGCAGATTAACGGGCTGTAAGACCCCCACTTCAAGAAGTTGAGTAAAATAAAAATTTCTAAGTGGGGGATCAACAGCCCGTAAAGGCCCGATTATAGGAACACAGACTAAGAGCGCCACGTCCTGTGGCAACGTCTGTGTGACCCACATCCTGTGGGCCGCAACTAACAATCAGTGGGGGATGAAAGAACCCCTCACTGATTGTAGTTTCACTTTATTTAGATCCTAGCTGTTGTTTCAATATTTCAGAAGCTTTTTGAATTTGCGTATCATTTTTATTTAGCTTTTCTCTGACCTTTTCCATTAATTTCAAAGTTGAACTTCCATCTAATACGCCGTTGACCTCAAGTTTTTCGGCCGTCTGGAATTTTTCTACTGCAGACTTTGTTTGTTCATCAAAGAATCCATCTTCTCTTCCTGGGTCAAAGCCAATGGCTTTAAGCATTTGCTGAGCAACCTTTACTTGTGCAGAGGAAGAGCTTAACTTTAATTCTTGATCTGGATCAATGACAGGTAATGAAGCATAATCAGGCAGTGTAACCTCATAATCAGGGTTAATTCCTTTTTTATGTATCCAATTACCATTCGGGGTTAACCATTTCTCGGTTGTAAATTTCAAATTAGATCCATCTGAAAAATCTTCTGCACGCTGCACCGTACCTTTGCCAAATGACTTTTCACCAACTAAAGATACATTTGCTGACTCTTTAACTGCACCAGCAAGAATTTCAGAAGCACTTGCGCTTCCTTTATCAATAACGACAACCAAAGGAATATTTGGATTTTTTGACCCTTTAGACTTAACTTCCTCTCGATTTCCATTTCGATCCTCGATTTGGAAGATCGTTTTCCCTTCAGGAACAAAAAGACTGGAAATCTCTATTGCCCGTTCTAAAAGACCGCCGGGATTATGCCTTAGATCAAGCACAATTCCCTTCATCCCTTTACTTTGTAATTCATTTAAGGTTTCGATTAATTCCTTTGTCGTGTTCTCGGAAAATGAAGTGATTTGGACCTTTGCAATCCCATCCTCCAGCATCTCGCCATAAACAGTCTCAATTGGAATCGTATCACGAATAATCGGAACAGATAATGCTTCCTCCATACCTGGTCTTTGAATGGACAGCTCTACCTTTGTCCCTTTTTTCCCTCTTATTAAAGTAACTGCCTCGGTGGCACTCATACCTTGAATACTTTTCCCATCAACGGATAGTACTTTATCATTCGGTTTTAAACCAGCCTTTTCAGCGGGAGAGCCTTTAATTGGAGTCACAATAACAATGAATCCGGCTTGTTCCTGAATTTCTGCACCGATGCCTTCAAAAGAAGAAGAAATGCTTTGATGGAAGCTTTTAGCCTCATCTACCGTCATATAATCCGAATATGGATCATCGAGTGCATCAACCATGCCATTGATGGCGCCATTGATTAATTTATCCTGATCAACCTCTTGAAAATAGGCATTGTTCAACGTATCAAATGCCGCATATAGTTTTTCAAATTCTTTACGATCAAAAGCACCCTTATCTACGGCCTTTTCACCGCCAAAAGGAAGTGCAAATGCTGTAATCCCTACTGATAAAAAGACAATAACAAACACGAGCATAACAAAATGGAAATTTTTCATACGAATAAAGCCTGATTGTTTAACCGGTGGTTCTTGATTGACATCTTTATCTTGCAAAACTTCTCACCACTTTCATAACCAAAAATTTCTCAGTGAAATCCTTAATGAATAGAATACCATTACTCCAATAAAAAGCACAAAGAAAATACATAAATGAAGAAAATTTATAAAAAAGAAGCCAGACATCTCGTCTGACCCCTCCTATATTTTCTTCACAATTTCAAAATATTCTTCTAATGTAAGCTGTTTTTCAAAAATAACAGCTGCTGCTTCTTTACCTACATACCGGAAATGCCAAGGTTCAAATTTATAACCGGTGATTTCTTCTTTCCCTTTAGGGTAACGAAGGATAAAACCAAATCGATGAGCATTTTCAGCTGCCCATTTTCCTTCCATCGTTTCACCAAATTCTTCTGATAACTCAAAGTTGGCACTTTGACTGGAGATATCCATAGCTAATCCCGTTTGATGTTCGCTGCTTCCTGGAATGGCTACCGCCTGTATAGCCTTTTCCTCTCCATATTTGTTTACTTCTGCATCAAAAACGGCCCTCTGCCTATCAAATGAACGATATCCGGATACGGCAAATAAATGTATATCTTGCTTCTTTGCTTCTGTAAACATAGCTTCAAGCGCTTTAGCTGCTGCGTCCCTTAAATAGGCTTTTTCTATATCCTGTTCGCCGAACGAAAACATAACAGCTGGCATGATCAAATCCTCTGGGGCATACCCATCTGGAAGAGAATATTGTTTGTTTACTAAAACCATATGATTCGTTGGATTTTGAATGATCCGCTTTCCATCAACAGTCACTATCTCATTAAAATAATTTGCTTTAAGAGAAGGAATATCACTTTCCTGGCTGTCGTTCTTCTTGGCAGTTCCGCCTTCCTCTTCCTTAACCGTACCTTCCTCTGGCTGCTTGTTTTCATCCAAAGCTGTCTCTTCCTTTTGTAAAAAAGGAATCTTCTCTAAATATGGCTGAAGCTGATTACAGCCTGCAAGCATAATGGAAGATAATGCAGTTAAAACAACAATCTTTTTCATTTTTTCACCTGTCTTTGATTACTTTTTCCGCCTATTATTTTAACATGAAAAAGAACTTTTTTCAGAGATTGTTTTGTACCATATATTTGAAAAAGAAAAGCGCAAGCACCTTGGTCACCCCCGACAAGCACAAGACGATCCTAACGGAAAGGTGAGCTCTACCTTTCAGGATTGGCTTGTGACCTCGAGGTCGACAAAAACGCGACGTCCTGTCGCATTGTCGACACTAGTACGTCCTGTACGTTGGGGGTAGGCGCTGGAACTAGACATAAAAGGTGACTCCTAAGAGCCACCTTTTTGTTATGTTA
>NZ_JBALOW010000014.1:0-56033 GCF_036965085.1 Bacillus sp. JJ1532 | reverse complement strand
CAGTTTTCAAAGAACTACCGTGTCGCTCATAGGCGACTTTTTAATAATAACAGATTCCTCAAGCTGAGTCAACAACTTTTTTCATCTTTTTTCGATGCCGTTTGCGGCAACGGATATAAATATACCACCATAAATACTATTGTGCAATAGGTTTTTTAGTATTTTTTCGGATAATATTAAAGTAAAAATATTCATATTATTTTTACCCCGTAAACAAGGGCTTCCTTTAACAAAAAAGGCAAAGCACCTTTTTAGTGTGCCTTGCCTTTAGTATTTTATTAACGATGACGCATAAGTGGAAAAAGAAGTACATCTCTTATAGATGGAGAATTCGTTAATAACATAACGAGACGGTCAATCCCGATCCCTAATCCACCTGTTGGAGGCATACCATATTCTAATGCCTCAATAAAATCGTCATCCATCATGTGAGCTTCATCATTGCCCTGCTCACGCTCCTTAAGCTGTGCTTCGAAACGTTCTCTTTGATCGATTGGATCATTTAATTCTGTAAATGCATTCGCATGCTCGCGAGCGACAATGAACAGCTCAAAACGATCTGTAAATCTTGGGTCTTTCTCATTTTTCTTAGCAAGAGGCGAAATTTCTACTGGATGGCCGTAAATAAATGTTGGCTGAATTAACTTTTCTTCTACCTTTTGCTCAAAGAATTCATTTACAACGTGGCCATAAAGCATATGCTCCGTTACTTCAACTCCATGTTCCTTCGCCAAAGCATGAGCTTCATCAGCAGACATCTCTTTCCAGAAATCTACTCCTGTATATTCTTTAATGGCATCCACCATATGAAGTCTTTTCCACTCAGGCTTAAGGTCTACTTCATATTCACCATACTGAACAGTAGTTGTTCCAAGCACCTCTTGTGCAATATGTGCAATTAGGTTCTCTGTCAAACTCATAATATCGCGGTAATCAGCATAAGCTTCATATAGTTCAATCATCGTAAATTCAGGATTATGGCGAGTTGAAACCCCTTCGTTTCGGAAAACCCGGCCAATTTCATAAACCTTTTCTAATCCGCCAACAATTAGACGCTTTAAATGCAGCTCAATTGCAATTCTCATAAAGAGCTCCATATCTAATGCGTTGTGGTGAGTAATAAATGGACGAGCTGATGCACCGCCGGCAATGGAATGCATCATTGGTGTTTCAACCTCTAAATATCCTTGACTATCTAAGTAACGGCGCATAGATTGAATAATGCGGCTGCGCGCTACAAACGTCTTTTTACTTTCATCACTCATAATTAAATCTAAATAACGTTGGCGATAGCGCTGTTCAACATCCTTAAGTCCGTGGAACTTATCAGGAAGCGGACGTAAAGCTTTCGTTAAAAGCTCAAACGCTTGTACTTTTATAGAAAGCTCGCCTACTTTTGTTTTAAAAAGCGTACCCGATACTCCTACTAAATCTCCAAGATCAGCAGAATCGAAAATTTCATAACTCTCTTCTCCTACTGCATCAGTACGGACATAGATTTGAATTTGGCCAGTTAAGTCTTGAATATGCGCAAAACCTGCTTTACCTTTTCCGCGCTTTGTCATAATACGGCCAGCAATCGTTACTGAAATATTTTTTCCCTCTAAGTCTTCTTTTTCAAGTTCTCCATATTGATCGATTAAATCCTGAGACTGATGAGAACGCTCAAATCTTTTCCCAAATGGATCTAGCCCTTTCTCACGCAGGCTATTCATTTTTTCCCTTCTGACTATGAGTTGGTCATTTAATTCCTCATGATTCTGACTCACTTGTATCATCTCCAATTTGCAAATCTTTTTATGTAAAGCGTAAAACTGCTAAATAAAAGTCTTTATACTTTTATTATTTTACACAAAGTAAGCAGCACACACACCAATAATGTTTATAAATAGAATAAAAACTGCCAGTTTATACACTGGCAGTCCTCTCTGTATCAAAAATATTATAGTTAAAGAAGCTAGTGATGTCAAACATTACCCAGCTTGTATTCGGCTATGCTCCTTCTCTTCTGCGTCTATAACAATCGCATTTAGCAAGGTAACAAGATCCTCTCTTGTTTCGCATGTATTGATGGCGTTTCTTGCATTTGCGTTTCCGCGGATTCCTTTTAAGTACCATGCAGTATGCTTACGCATTTCACGAACAGCTATATTCTCATTTTTCAAAGCAATCAAGCGGTCAAGGTGAAGGATGCATACATCGATTTTTTCGCGCACACTTGGTTCTCCCATTAATTCTCCTGATTCCAAATACTTAACGGTACGATAGATCATCCATGGATTTCCTAGTGCTGCCCGGCCGATCATGACTCCATCACAACCAGTTTCCTCAAGCATACGCTTTGCATCCTGAGGGGTCTGAACATCTCCATTTCCGATCAAAGGAATATTGAGGTTCTGCTTTACTTCACGAATGATATCCCAATTTGCTTTTCCCTCATACATTTGCACACGTGTACGTCCGTGAAGGGCAACTGCTTTCCCCCCGGCACTTTCAACGGCTTGAGCGTTGCGGACAGCGTAAATATGATCTTCATCCCAGCCCATACGCATCTTAACCGTAACAGGCTTTTCAACAGCATTTGTTACAGCCGAAACCATTTCATAAATTTTATCTGGGTCCAGCAGCCACTTTGCCCCAGCATCACATTTTGTGATTTTCGGAACAGGACAGCCCATATTAATATCTATAATATCAGCATTTGTATTTTTATCTACAAATTGAGCCGCTTCAATTAAGGTTTCCTTTTCTCCGCCGAAAATTTGCAAACTAAGCGGCTTTTCACGTTCATCTATATAAAGCATATTCATTGTCTTTTCGTTTTTAAAAACAATTCCTTTATCACTGACCATTTCGGCGCATACGAGTCCTGCGCCAAATTCTTTAACAGTCAGACGGAATGCCGAGTTGCATACTCCAGCCATTGGGGCAAGAACAACTCGATTTTTTAACTCAATGTCGCCAATTTTAAACAAATGACACAACCTCCTTTTAAAAAAATTCGCAGGTTACAATTACTCATTTTCCTCCGGAGGCGCTAAATCTCCAACGGTAATATTTAGCAAGCCGGCAATCCGCTCAATTAAATCCGGTGCAGGCATACGGTTTCCCCTTTCAATCTCACCAAGAATGGAAACAGATACACCTAACTCTTTTGCAAATCCTTCTTGTGTATAGCCTTTCAATTTTCGAAAAGCGCGAATTCGTCTTCCCCATTTATCTGCTTCCATATCCGTACTCCCTCTCTATCAGGAATTTCCTCTAAAGCATCTTGAAGAGGAATGTCCATCATCGGAAGCTTGATGCCGGAATAAATCTCTAAAAGAGGAATGATGACAAAGGCTCTCTCATGCATCCGAGGATGGGGAACAGTTAATTTCTCTGAAATAATATTCTCTTGATTATACAGCAAAATGTCAAGGTCAATCGTCCTAGGACCCCATCTAATATCCCTTTTTCTGCCAAGGCTTTTTTCAATTTCCATGCAGGTATTAAGTAATTCAAAAGGGCTTAAGTCCGTTTTCACTTGAATAACCATGTTCAAAAATTGATCTTGCTCTTCGTAGCCAACCGGATCTGTTTCGTAAATGGATGAAACATTTACCACCTTTACTCGCGGCACCGAATTAATACTTGCAATTGCATCTTTTAAGCTCTCAAACCGATCCCCGATGTTTGAGCCTAAAGCTATGTAAGCTTTATTATTCATTATCCCCTGCTCCTTGTAATTTCAACTGCTACCGATTCATAGTGGCCAGCTATAGGAGGGTCTGGCTTAATTACCCTTACATTCACCTGGGAAATAGCTTCAAAATGATTAAGCATTTCCCCGGCAATCTTTTCAGCTACAGCTTCTACAAGTTTAAAAGGCTTTCCTTCAACAATGTCCTTACAAACTTGATAAAGCTCAGCATAATTGATGGAGTCTTCAAGATTATCTGTTTCTCCAGCCCTTTTTAAATCTGCTTCTACCGTCAAATCTACAAAAAAACGCTGCCCAAGGCGGGTTTCCTCAGGAAAAACGCCATGGAAGCCATAAAAGGCCATTTTCGTTAAGGTGATTTTATCCATCGAGATCAGATCCCCTTCCCGACAAGTGCATCCATCATAACCGCCATTCGTTTCATTTCCTTAACGTCATGAATCCGGATAATCTGGCATCCTTTTTCAATTCCGTAACAAACGGTTGCACCAGTTCCTTCCAGCCTCTCTTCAACAGGCAAATCAAGAACCTTCCCTACCATAGATTTTCGGGATGTTCCTAATAGGACCGGGTAGCCTATTGACACAAGCTTATCCAGATTTTTCATCATTTCAAGGTCATAGGTTAATCCTTTCGCAAAACCAATCCCTGGATCTAAAATAATATTTTCATCCTTAACGCCTGCATTTTTCACCAAGGTAATGCTTTCAAATAAATCATTTACAACATCTCGATAAAAATCAGTATAATCAATATTCTTTCGATTGTGCATTAATATAATGGGTACCTGCAAATCGGCAGCAACCCCGGCCATGTCGGGATCAGCCTTTGCCCCCCAAATATCATTAATAATGTGAGCGCCGGCTTTAATCGATTGCCTAGCCACTTCCGCTTTATACGTATCTATTGAAATTGGGACTTTAACTTCTTTTGAGATGGCCTCTATCACTGGGATGACTCTTTCCAGCTCTTCTTCCACTGACACAGGATCAAAGCCTGGACGTGTTGACTCCCCGCCAATATCAATGATATCAGCCCCGTCCTTTACCATTTGAAAAGCGCGTTCGACCGCTTCATCCATGCGGTTAAACTTTCCCCCATCGGAGAAAGAATCAGGAGTCATATTTAAAATTCCCATAATAAGTGTTTTCTTGCTGTAATCTAATGTATAAGGTCCACATTGAATATTATTTTTCAAGAACAAAACCTCCTCAAACATCTTGTCTGCTCCACAGCCTCGTGCATTGCTGCTCATAAAGCTTTTGGAGAGCCTTTACCTTTGCTCCCGATACTCCAGGCATTTCCTTCCCGTCAAACGAGGATATTGGAACAATTTCTTGGATGGAGTTCGTGACAAACATTTCGTCCGCCTCTAGAGCCTGATCTACTGTGAAAAAGCCCTCTTGAATATCCATCCCAATAGAATTGGCCATCTTGATAACAAACTGTCTTGTAATTCCGTTTAAAATGCCAGTTTCCACTGCCGGTGTGAAAAGAGTATGGTCCTTTATCCAAAACAGATTCGATACAACACCCTCAGCCAAGAATCCTTCCTTCGTTAGAAAAATCCCTTCATAATCTGGGGAATTGCCTATTTCTCTTTTTGCTAAAATATTATTTAAATAATGGTGTGATTTGAGCCTTTCAAATCCTTCGGGTGTATTACGCTTTAATCTCAGTGTCAATGCCTTTTTCTCCTGCATCGGATTCCTTGGAGGAAGAGGCTTTGCAAAAATAATCAAATTGGGGTGGTCATATGGTTCTGTTTGCAGCCCGATCTCACCTATCCCCGAAGATACATTTAATCGAAAATACGCATCTTCTAATTTATTCTCCTTCAGAAGGAGCTGAAGTGCCTGTACGATTTCCTCACATGTATATTGAACGTTAATATTCAACACCTTTAAACTATTGTTCAACCGTTCCATATGGTCGTTCAATAAAAATGGATGACCGTTATATGTTCTAAACGTTTCAAACAAGCCCATCCCATACAGAAAGCCATGGTCGAATGGAGAAATAAGCGCCTCTTCCTTCCGAACCAACTCGCCATTCATATATAAATACAATTTCCACTCCCCCTATCTGCCATAAGAGTGAAGGAAGTTCTTTAGTAAATCCTTACCTGCCGTCGTCATAATTGACTCCGGATGGAATTGCACACCCTCAACAGGAAGCTCTTTATGTCGGACAGCCATTATTTCTCCCTCAGAGGTCCATGCAGACACTTCTAAGCATGAAGGAAGGGTTTCCTTTTTAACGATTAAGGAATGGTACCTAGTTGCTGGAAATGGATTAGGCAAACCTTCAAAAATGGTTTTTCCATCATGATAAATTTCAGAGGTTTTCCCGTGCATGAGCTTTTCAGCCTGAACAACTTCCCCGCCAAATACCTGTGCAATCGATTGGTGCCCTAGACATACGCCGAATACTGGGATCTTGCCAGCAAAGGACTCAATCGCTTCTAAGCTTATACCCGCCTCATTCGGACTGCATGGGCCTGGTGAGATCATCAGAAACTTTGGCTTCAGCTGATCGATCCCTTCAATGGTGATTTCATCGTTTCTTTTCACGAGTAATTCCTCGCCAATCTCACCAAGATATTGAACAAGGTTATACGTAAATGAATCATAATTATCAATCATCAGAATCATTTTGGTGCACCTGCTTCCTGTTCAGCCATTTCTTTCGCTTTCCAAAGGGCAATGGCTTTTTTCAAGGATTCTTCATATTCATTTTTGGGATTTGAATCAATAACTATTCCTGCACCTGCTTGTACATGTGCTTTTCCTTCTTTAACAATCATCGTGCGGATGATGATATTCAGTTCAACATCCCCGTTAAAATTAATCCATCCTAATGAACCTGTATATGGTCCTCTTGTTACAGGTTCCAGTTCCTCAATAATTTCCATCGTCCTAATTTTCGGAGCACCCGTAATCGTTCCTCCGGGGAATACAGCATCTATTAAGTCAAAGCCATCCTTGCCTTCAGCAAGCTCTCCTCTGACATTCGAAACGATGTGCATGACGTGGGAATATTTTTCGATGACCATGAATTCATTTACTTCAACAGAACCGAACGCGCATACACGCCCTAGGTCATTTCTTTCCAAGTCGACAAGCATCACATGCTCAGCCCGCTCTTTCTCATTTTCAATTAGTTCATTCGCAAGCTTCATATCCTCCGCCTCATCTCCGCCCCGAGAACGAGTACCAGCGATTGGACGAGTGCTTACTTCCTGATTCTTTTTCTTAATTAATAATTCAGGCGAACCGCTGACAAGCTGGTACTCAGGCGTGTGAAAATAGCCCATATACGGAGATGGATTGAGCACCCTTAGCTGATCATAAACATCAATGCCCTCGACCCGTATTGGCCGGCTTTGACGAACAGAGAGGTTTACTTGGAAAACATCTCCCTGAGAGATATAATCCTGCACTTTTTCAACAGCTTGAATAAATTCCCCTTCACTTACGGAAACTTCAAGCTGATCATCTACATTCCGAGGCTTGTTCTTGAGTAATGAAGGGTATTCTTTCGTCCAAAGGGACTCCCATTCTTTCGCTTTCTTTTCCAATGATTGCTCATCTTCATTATCCCCATACAAAAACATGATCCATAAAACATTATGTACTTTATCAAACACAAACCATTCTTTAA
This sequence comes from Bacillus sp. JJ1532, assembly GCF_036965085.1. NCBI lineage: Bacteria > Bacillati > Bacillota > Bacilli > Caryophanales > Bacillaceae > Bacillus > Bacillus sp. JJ1532. The sequence continues at coordinate 48,667 of NZ_JBALOW010000014.1, read as the reverse complement.
AAGTTAGGAAATGGATGTCAGGAATTTGCAGATCATCCTCCGCGATATTCGGCAAACGCTCAATGTAACGGCCATAATCATAGCTGATCAAACCAATGGCTCCACCTTGGAAGTCAGGCAGCCCATCTACTCTTTCAACCTCGTACTGGCTCATCCAATCTTTCAGTAAGTGCAGGGGATTGCCTTCTAGCACCTGTTTTCCATCTGATTGGATCACTTCTAATTTCGATTGCTTCCCGATTAGCACGGCATCAGGGTCAAACGCAGCGATGCTGTATTGACCCCCTCTCCCGCTTTCCAATATGACATGATGCTGCTTACCTTCAGCAAGATGTCTGTATTGCGTATAAAATAAATCAAAAGTAAAAGGGATTTTTTTTGCGTGTATGTTGAATTTTTTCACAGGATTTCACCTCTACATATTTATCTTTTTCCATCATACATGAAGATGGCGTAGAGGAAAAACAAAAAAAGCAACAGCTAAGACTAAGCTATTGCTTTACGTTAATTTATTCTGTTTCAAATTGATAAAGCGGTGTACTTAAATAACGTTCCCCGTTACTAGGAAGGATGGCAAGAACCTTCTTTCCTTTACCTAGCTCCTTCGCTACCTTTAACGCAGCGGAGATAGCAGCTCCTGAGGAAATTCCGCCAAGAATTCCTTCTTCCTTCGCTGCAAGACGTGCATATTCAAATGCCTCATCATTCGAAATCTTAAGGACTTCATCATAGATTTCCGTATTAAGAACCTTCGGAACAAACCCAGCACCAATTCCTTGGATTTTATGCGGACCAGGCTTTCCACCTGAGAGAACCGGTGAATCAGTTGGTTCAACTGCATAAATTTTAATATTATCATATTTTTCACGAAGTACGCTGCCCGCACCAGTGATCGTTCCGCCCGTACCAATACCTGAAATAAAGGCATCAAGCTGATCACCCATCTGCTCGACAATTTCTTTCCCTGTTGTACGACGATGAATTTCAGGGTTGGACGGATTTTCGAATTGCTGAGGCATAAAATATCCGTGCTCTTTCGCCAGTTCATCAGCCTTTCGGATAGCCCCATTCATTCCTTCAGGTCCTGGAGTTAACACTAGATCTGCACCATAGGCACGAAGAAGATTACGGCGCTCCATACTCATTGTTTCTGGCATGACAAGGATAGCCTTATAGCCTTTTGCAGCTGCAATCATCGCAAGGCCAATTCCAGTGTTGCCGCTCGTAGGCTCAATAATGGTTGAACCTTCCTTCAAGGCGCCACTTTCTTCTGCCGCTTCAATCATGGCTAAGGCGATACGATCCTTTACACTGCTTCCAGGGTTCATATATTCTAATTTGACATACACATCTGCACTATTTTCATCTACAAGTCGATTAAGCTTAACAATCGGTGTTTGACCTACTAGTTCTGCAATTGAATTTGCTAAACGAGGCATTTTCCCCACTCCTTAATCCGAGTATATTTATTGGTTTAATTAAAATTTAATACTTATAAGCGTTCATGTCAAATGTTTTCTATGAAAAAAGGCTGATTTTTACATAATTTCATACTTTCGCCTATTCTTCTATAAACTATCCTTCTTCATCACAAATCATGCCTGTATCCTAAGATTATATTTTCCGCAGAAAAAAGATGACTCAGCTCGTCCTGAGTCATCTCTAAAGGTATTCTAATGTGCTTCTGTTTTCCCATAAAACCATTCTACATCTAATTCATTCCAAAGAGGCCTTGCAGAAACAGGAGTATCCATTTGTTCTAAGGCAATTTGTCGGCGGATTTGGTCTTTCACTTCCTTATAGGAGTATTCTTTTCCTCTGACATGCTCATGAAGCATGACAATGGCATAACCGTCATCCATCTTAATTGCCTTGCTCCAACTGCCTGGCTTAAGGTTTTTAATCTCATCAATAAAGGATTTCGAATAGCGTTCAGTATCCTCGTTAATATACCCGGCATCCCCGCCAAAATTAGCTGTGAATTCATCAATCGAGCGCTCCATCGCCAGTACAGAAAAGCTAGAGCCCTGATCCAATTCCTTTATAGTCTGGTCCGCCTCTTTCTTTGTTTTGACAATGATTTGAGAAATATGATAGGAGTCAAGCAAGTTAAATTGGCTTTTATTTTTTTCGTAATAACTTTTTATTTCTTTTTCCGAGATTTTTGCATCTCTTGTTAAAAGTTCTTCAAGCATAAGACTGCTTTTTATTTGCTGTCTCCATTTATTCTCGTCAGACGCTTGATAGCCGCCAGAAGACCCGTACATCGTTTTGAACATATTTAATTCACGTTCAACTGCTTTATCTGATATGTTAACGGCGTACTTTTTCCCGGCTGTTTCAATCACCTTTTGGTCAATAAGCTCTTTTAAAACCTCTTTCCCATATCGTGATTCCATTTCACTTAGCCAATCCTGCCGAGTAATCTTCTCTTTACCAATGGTCGCCACGGTTTCATGATTTCCTGAGCTGCCTTTTGCAAGAAAAAGAGCAATCGTTAAGCAATTTAGCAAAATTAGTCCAACAATAATGAAACGCAACTTATCCTTCTTCAGCCTCTCCCTCTTCAATTCATTCTCCTCCAAAGCCGTCTAATCTGCTTCTCGTTTTAATCCCTCTAATTCATCCTTTGAATAATGATATATTTCATTGCAGAAATGGCATTGTGCTTCTGCTTTTCCTTCTTTATCGATCATATCCTGTATTTCCTCAGCGCCTAAACTAGTGATAACATTTCCAAATCTCTCTTTTGAACATGTGCAAGTAAAGGATACAGGCAGTTTTTCTAGAATTTTAATATTTTCTTTTCCTAAAAGCTCTTCCAACAACTCCTCAGGCGTTAAACCCTGCTCAATTAGCTTAGATACTGGAGGAATCGTTTTTAATCTATTTTCAATTTGACTAATCGTCTCGTCTTCCGTTCCAGGCATTAGCTGCACAATAAATCCGCCTGCAGCAAGGATCGTGTTGTCTGGATTTACTAGAACGCCTACCCCAACGGATGATGGTGTTTGCTCTGAGGTGACGAAGTAATACGTGAAATCTTCTCCTAATTCACCTGAGACAATCGGAACCTGACCTGAAAAATTTTCTTTCATTCCGATATCCTTGATAACCGTTAATGACCCCGTAGTGCCGACCGCGCGGCGGACATCAAGCTTGCCCTGTTCATTTAAGTCAAAATGGGTTTGCGGATGAGTCGCATACCCACGCACCTCACCCCTGGAATTACTATCTACTAAAATGGGGCCGATTGGGCCGCCGCCTTCAATTTTAATAGTGATTTTCTCTTCACCTTTTAACATAGCTCCCATCATCACACCTGCGGACATAGCCCTGCCTAGTGCGGCAGATGCAGTCGGCCATGTCTTATGCCGTCTTTGAGCATCTCCAATCGTCTCTGTCGTACGAACGGCATATGCGCGAACTTGTCCATTATATGCAATTGCTTTTACTAAATAATCACTCATTTGTAAGCCCCTTTCTGTTGCTTTAACACACTGTTCTTTTATTTTGCCGTTTCCATATTACGCTTATAAATCAGCTGTAGCCCTTTTAGTGTTAAAAATGGATCAACGATATCAATAGCGGCTGATTCTTTCGCAATTAACCCTGCTAATCCTCCAGTAGCAATTACCGTAGGGCTTTCTTTTGCCTGTTCTTTTATCCTTTTTACAATTCCCTCTACTTGGCCAACATAACCAAATAAAATTCCTGCTTGCATCGCAGAAACGGTATTCTTCCCAATAATGCCCTCAGGACGGGCAATTTCAATTCGAGGAAGCTTGGCTGCTCTCGAATATAGGGCCTCCGTTGAAATGCCAATACCAGGGGCAATTGCACCGCCCATGTATTGTTTCTTTTCGTTAATATAACAGTAGGTTGTAGCCGTGCCAAAATCGACAATAATGAGCGGGCTGCCATAATCATGAATCGCTGCAACAGCATTCACAATTCGATCCGCTCCAACCTCTCTTGGGTTTTCATATTTAATATTTAAACCGGTCTTGATTCCAGGGCCAACAATCAGCGGTTTGATATGAAAGTACTTTTCACACATTCGCTCAAGAGCTGTCATGATTGGCGGGACAACAGAGGAAATGATGATTCCATTTATATCGGCAAACGTTAGGTTTACATGTTCAAACAGGGATTTTATCACAATCCCGTATTCATCTTCTGTTTTATGCCGGTTTGTCTCTATTCGCCAATGGTATTTCAGCTCGTCCCCATCATATACACCTAATACCATATTCGTGTTCCCTATATCAAAAACAAATATCAATTTTCTCACCACTTTTATATTTGAGTTTTAAGTTGCTATTAACAGCATTTTCACTGAAAACATCATAACATAACTTGAATGGGATGGTGTAATGAGAAATAAAAAAGCGCCCAAAGCGGGCGCTTTTGCCAGACTATTCTTTTTTATCTTCGCCAATTGCAGGTGGGTCTTCCATTTCCGCAGGCGATGAATTTTCTCTTGTCTCTTGGATCTCTCCAGTAACCGCATTGTCCTCTTTATTGACGTTAATATTTACTTTAACGTCATTTGAAGATGATTCATCTTCCTTAGAGACAGGGCGATCTGGCAGTGTTCCATGATCCATTAAATGCTTAATTTGCTCTGCATCAAGCGTTTCAACCTCAAGCAGGGTATTGGCAATCAGATCTAGCTTCTTGCGATTTTCTGTAAGAACCTTTCTTGCCTTTTCATAGCTTTCTTTAATAATACGCTGAATTTCTAAGTCAATTTCATAGGCAATGGCATCAGAATAGTTCTGATCGTTGTTGAAATCTCTTCCTAAGAATACTTGGCCGCCTTGTGATTGACCGAATTGCAGCGGACCAAGCTTATCGCTCATTCCAAACTCAGTCACCATTCTGCGCGCAATCCCTGTTGCACGCTGGAAGTCGTTATGGGCTCCAGTACTTACTTCACCGAATACAATTTCTTCAGCGACACGTCCGCCGAGCAATCCGACAATTTTGTCAAGAAGCTCTGGCTTCGTCATGAAGAAACGGTCTTCTTTTGGAAGCATAACGGCATATCCGCCAGCCTGGCCACGAGGGACAATAGTAACCTTATGAACCATTTCTGCATCCTCAAGCACAACACCAGTTACAACATGGCCAGCTTCATGAAACGCAACAATATTTCTTTCCTTTTTCGAAATAACTTTGCTTTTCTTAGCAGGACCGGCAATGACACGATCTGTCGCCTCATCAATATCTAACATATCGATCTTTTTCTTATTTGAACGAGCTGCTACAAGTGCGGCTTCGTTTAATAAATTCTCTAAATCTGCACCAGAAAAGCCTGGTGTGCGTTGTGCAATAGCCTTTAGGTTCACTGAGTCATCTAAAGGTTTATTTCTAGCATGCACTTTAAGAACAGCTTCTCTACCCTTAACATCAGGGCGGTCCACTGTGATTTGGCGGTCAAAGCGTCCTGGACGAAGTAAGGCTGGGTCCAAGATATCTGGACGGTTTGTCGCTGCAACGATAATAATCCCTTCATTTGCACCGAATCCATCCATTTCAACTAGTAACTGGTTAAGCGTTTGTTCACGTTCATCATGACCGCCGCCAAGTCCTGCGCCACGCTGACGACCAACCGCATCAATTTCATCAATAAAGATAATACATGGTGCATTCTTTTTCGCATTTTCAAATAAATCACGGACACGTGAAGCACCGACCCCGACAAACATTTCAACGAAGTCTGATCCGCTAATGGAGAAGAACGGTGTTCCTGCTTCACCTGCAACAGCACGTGCAAGTAACGTTTTACCAGTTCCTGGAGGACCAACTAACAGAACCCCTTTAGGAATTCTTGCGCCTAATTCAGAGAACTTTCTAGGGTCCTTCAAGAATTCAACAACTTCTACAAGCTCCTGTTTTTCCTCATCTGCGCCCGCAACATCTTTAAAGCGGACTTTCTTCTTACTCTCATCATAAAGCTTTGCTTTACTTTTACCGAAATTCATCACACGGCTGCCACCACCCTGTGCTTGGTTCAGCAAGAAGAAGAATAAAATGAAGATGATGATAAATGGAATAATGGACGTGAAAAATGTGACCCAGCCGCTCGTTTCCTTCGCTGGCTGAAAATCTACTTCCGATTTCTGCGCAAGTGCATCAATACGGTCAAGGATATTATCACTATTCACCACGTAAGTTAGGAAGTACTTCCCTTTTTCATAGCCTTCAAGCTGGCCTCTTACTTCATAAACGCCTCTTTCCGGCTGCATGGTAATAGACGTTATTTCTCCACTTTCTAAGTAAGTAACAAATTTATCGTAAGAAATTTGTTCAGTCGGCTCATTATTGCCGTTAAAAAAGCTGACAACACCTATAATGACTAAAAATATCAATAAATAAAAGATGGTGTTCCGGAAGATCCGATTCATCCCTTACCTCCTCCCACGGTTAACAAACTATAATGTATAGTAGCATAGTGAATTGCGACAATTCAAGGAATTACCCTTCATAAGACTGGAAAAATTCTAGAAGTAAATAAAGCATCCTCATTATTAACTTGATTTTTCTGCTTAATTGTTGTTACTATATATTTCCGGCTTAAGAACGCCAATATATGGCAGGTTACGATACTTTTCAGCGTAGTCCAAACCGTAGCCTACGACAAATTCATCAGGAACAATAAAGCCAACATAATCTGCATGAAGATCGGCTTTTCGTCCTGTTGGTTTATCAAGTAAAGTGACAATTTTAATGGACTTTGCCTTACGGTAGCGGAATAAATCAACTAAGTAGCTTAAAGTTAAGCCGCTATCGATAATATCTTCAATAATTAGAATGTCCCTGCCTTCAACTGAAGTATCCAAATCCTTTACAATTTTGACCTCTCCCGAAGAAATAGTGGAATTCCCGTAGCTGGAAACATCCATAAAGTCCATTTCTAAATAAGTGTCCATACGCTTTAACAGATCACCCATAAAAGGCATTGCCCCTTTTAAAATGCCAATGGCAAGAGGAAAGCGATCCTTGTACTCCTCTGTAAGCTCTGCGGCAAGGGCTTTTATTTTTTCCTGAATTTCTTCTTCTGAAATTAGTACCTTTTCAATATCATTTTTCATCTTTCGTGAGCCCCCTAGAAGTTCATTGCTTGTAATAAAATGTAATTCTATACTTACTGTTATACATTCATCAAAATCATTTTTCCATATAAGATAAAAGGATATAACTAGAATCAGGATGGTAACCGATGGAATATTGAGATTCCTTTATCCCTGGTATCCACAGGATTTCACCTTTGCTATCCGTTACAATCGGCCAAGTATTTCGCTCCGTCAACGGCATCTTCTTATCAATAAAAATGTCCTTAACCTTCTTCGACCCCTGCATACCTTTCAATGTCATACGGTCTCCATTTTCTCTAGTGCGAATAACAATCGGCAAGGAGATGGAGTTCCGATCTAATAGAAGGGTGTGAGGCTTTAAGCTCCCATCTGAACCATAGGTATATTCAAATGCGATACTGCTGCCGTTAGGCAAGCTAACTTTTCCGGGTTCAGCTATTTCAAAACGATAAGATTGTACAGGATGAGAACGAAATAGAAAATGACATCTTTCGTATGAACGTACAATATTCAAACCGCTTGGGAAATGAAGGGTTCCGGATGGATGAGGACTGCTCATTAATGAAAAAACATTTTCTGTATGTAATGCAGATAGAGATGCAGGTTTTTTCTTATAAAGATAGTTTAATATTAGTTGAATACCTCTCCTTTGTAAAGGCATTGGCATTGCTTGAAAGTCCTTTATATTCAGGATTATTTCCTGAGCAGATTTCTTTTCCATTACTTTATTCATTTTTTGGACAGTTAATTCCTGCAAAAAAAACTCATCGCTTTGAATTTCTTCACTAAAACGCTGAAAATGCTCGTGAACCTGGGGATTTTCCTTTCTAAGGAAAGGCATAATTTCCTTACGAAAGCGGTTTCGGCTGTAAATCCCCTTTTCATTGCTAGGATCTCGTCGCGGGTCCAAATCATGCTCCAGACAATACATTTCTATTTGCCATCTATTTAGACATAAAAAGGGGCGGAGGATTTGCCCATTGCCAAAGGGCCTAAAAAAAGCTATTCCTGCCCTAGCTTCCCCCGAACTTCCTCTTGTTAGCCTCATAAGAATAGTTTCAACCTGATCATCTCCGTGGTGGCCTAAAACGAGATAATCTGTTTTATGCTTACTCATTACTTTTTCAAAAAAGCGGTATCTGCACTCTCTTGCTGCAATCTGTGAGCTTTTTCCTGTTTCTTGTATGTATTGCGGAACATTCACCTGTTCCATTTCAAATGGAATCATTCTCGCTTCGCAAAACTGCTGAACAAATTTTGCTTCTGCGAATGATTCATCTCCTCTAAACATGTGATCAACATGAGCAGCTATAATTTGAAGATTAAACTGATCTTTTTTGCTCCATAAATAGTGAAGAAGGGCCAATGAATCAGGCCCGCCTGAAACCCCTATCAAAAGCTTCTTATTGTCCAGCTCCAAGCCTTTTCGCTGAAGAAATGCTCTTACTTTGGCATCTAGCATATGATTCTTCCTTCTTGATTTTACTTAAAGCATAACATTTTCACGATGTTCTTTTCAAAAATTACACTAATTGTCCATATATATAAATGACATATAAAAGGGAAATGATTAGAAAGATTAGAATGGTTTCCAGAACGCCTCCCCTCTTTTTCTTCCTTATATAGGATTGACGTCTAACTGTAGTATTATTTGTTTGTACTTGTGTTTGCTTCCTTTGCGGGGCTCTATTTACTTTTTGAGGCTTTGGTTCTGGCTGCTGGTTCAGTTGTAAAATGGATTGTCGCATTTCTTCTGCTGAAGTAAACTTCCCATGTAGAGCATGTAAGATAACGCCTTCGAATTTCAAAAGCTCTTTCTTTTGCCTCACCATAAAAATGAGCTGTTTCAAATCTCCTGATGTTTTGTGAAACCTTTTCGGATAGGCAATATTTATTAGAATCATCGCAACTGCGAAAAGATCATAGGCAGGATCAGCCTTTCTTGAACCAAGCCCCCAATACCCCCGATCAAAAAACTCCGTAAATTCCTTAATGGCCCTCCCCTGTATCGTTGTGCCGCCAACATCGATACAACGAATTCTAGGCGGCGGTCCTGTTACAATTAAGTTTTCTGGTTTAAGGTCGCCAAATACCCATCCGCTTTCGTGTAGCTTATGTAAATCACTTAAGAGCTGGAGAACGACAACCTCTGTCCAGGATGGCCCCTTTTCCTGAATAAACGTTAAAAGATCTGGTCCTTCGATGTATTCCATTACATAAAAAGATATTTGTCTGCCTTTCCATATCCAATCATCGACATCAAGCAAAGAAGGTCCAAGGGCGGAGCCTGGGACCTTTGCAAAGGATTTTAGTACATTTACCTCTGATGTTACGGACATACCGTTATCACTCATTTTTAATGCAACTCGCTGACCTCCGGAATTAGCTAAAAACACGATGCCATTTGCCCCGTAACCAAGCTCCTTTAAAATCGTATACCGATTGTGATGCCACTTTCCTTCGATCACCGTGCCAAGTTTAAGTTTAAATTGATTCTTCAAAGAATGATTCATCATCACGGGAAAGCAGACTCCTTAATGAGCGTTTTTTCTTGAATTGAGATAAAGCTTCGCGTATGGCAGGGCCAGTCGGGGTAATGCCGCCTGTTGTTAATTTCCCGAAAATACTTGTTAGGGCACCTAGATTAGGGGACCAATCCAGAAGCTTTTCGACTTCCTTCTTTTTCCCCGGAAATACGAAGACTGAAAAACGATTTTCTCCAGAACGTGCATTCAGGCTTAACGATAAATCTAGCAATGCTTCCTTTACGGTAGGGAGCTTATGTGCCATACTAGCGCTCGTATCCACTAAAACAAGCACCTCAAGCTCAACGGTTTCTCCAAGCTCATCGACAACCTCCATGACCTCGCCTCTTTGATCAGGCGGAAGATCCTCAACTGTTTTCGCTCCCCCAAGAATTTGCTGCAATTCACGGTTTACAACTCCTTGAAGTGTTTGTGTCATCGCTTTCCTCGTAACCATTTGGACCGTTTGGGAAAGCTGCTTGGCATAGACAATCTGACTGATGCCTCCTCCTGACATGGCAATCCCTTCAATTTCACTCATGCTCTTTTCATCTAATACGTCTTTTTCCATGACTCCTATGACATTTACCGTAATTCCTTGCTCCTTTGCCAGAGCAGCCATCGCCATCGGATCCTCGCCTTGGTTAGAGCATCCATCTGTTATCAGTAATATTTGCTTTAACGTGCCAGTTTTCATAAGGTCTCCCCTCCATTAAAATAAAATAATTTGGCTTTTTCGAATTTGAGAATTGTCTAGCTGCGTGCGCCATCGGCTCGAGGTCATAAGCCAATCCGACAAAAAGGTTAAAGTACAACCTTTCTGCCGGCTTGTCTTATGCTTGAGGCCCGCAGGATGCGGGTCATGCAGACGTTGCCACAGGACGTGGCGTACTTAGTCTGCGTTCATTTAAGCAGGCGCACTCCGCCTTTCGTTATCATTTTCGACTCTCAGGAGGGGAATTATACATATTTTCGGATGTTTAGGTTAAATTAACTAATTGGCTTTTTTACGCAATGCATGGACAGGAATACTTGTCCATTTTGGCGTATTATGTTTTATCTTGGCTACAACTACTGTCATGTCGTCTTCAATATATCCGGATCTAGATCGAATGACCTCTTCCATAATCAAATCAGCTACGTCTTGCGGATCTTCCGTTTTTAACTCACTAAGTTTTCTCTTCATCCACAAGTCGAAGTTTTCTACATGCTTCGGCCCTTCAAAGATTCCATCACTCATCATCACTAATAGATCACCGGCCTTAAGCTGCTCACTCACAACATCTACTTCGAATTCTTGAAATATGCCCATTGGGAGATTACTAGCTTCGACCTTTAGAACTTTAGATCCTCGTTTAATAAAGCTTGGGGTGGAGCCTATTTTCAGAAATTCAGCTCCCGCGTTTTGAAGATCAATCATCGCTAAGTCTAAGGTTGAGAATATTTCATCTGTTGTGCGCAAGGCTAATACAGAGTTGACTGATTTAATCGCCACCTTTTCCTCAATGCCTGATTGCAAGATTTTTTGTAAAAGCTGAAGCGTTTCTTTGCTTTCTATATGCGCCCTCTCTCCATTGCCCATTCCATCACTAATGGCTATCGCAAATTTCCCACAGCCTAATTCTATTGTGGAGTAGCTGTCACCTGAGATAAACCCGCCGTCTTTTGCAGCATGCGCAACCCCCGTTTCCACTGTAAACGCCTTCGCTGATCGGAAAGTAACATGGCAAAACCCATTCGGATAAGCAGAGCATTCCTCCGAATTCACAACAATCGATTCTCCTAAAATATCTGAAAGCATTGGAGCAATCAGCTTCTCGCATTCCCCGTGCCCTTGGCAGTAAGGAATGGTCATATCAATATCGACATTTCTTTGCTCAAGACTATAAATCTCAACTTGTTCGATATGGATCCCAAAATCCTGTAAAGCCTCTAGAATAAGCTCCTCCTGCTTATGATGATTTTCCCGCTCTCTTTGAATTTCTTTTGCAAAATCCCCCATCACCTCTGAAACACCGCGTAATTGATCTGCAACTAGCTTTCTGCTTTCCTGAACCTGCTTCTTAAGCTTTTGATTTGCATAATAAAAGGTGAGCTCCTGCTGAATCGTTTCTGTCACTTTCTTCGACCTTGTACAATGCTTTTCCCATTCTCTTGAAAGCCGAGGTGAAAGTTCGCCGTGATTTTCATCCAAATCATTCATAATCTCTTCCATATAGGCATATGTTGTATCAAAGTTTCTTGTCCAGCAATGGTCCTTTTTAAAGCAGGATTGACAGGTCTTACTTGTTACATTACTTAAAAAGTAATCAAGCTCCCGGTCGGATTCATCTTCTTTCCATTCAGTCGGCTCGTCATAGGAGGAAAAGCTTTTTGAAAGGGCTTGAAAGACATTTGAAAATTGAGCTACCCTTTGAGCAGTAACATCACGCATTTTCCGCATATACTGCTGCTGTTCAGCAGCATACTCAGGTGTGCCTGGAATATGCTTGGCGAGCTTGGCTGATAATGCTTGAGGGGTTAGAAGAAACAGGAAAATAGCGGCAGACGTTTCCAAAACAGTTTTTAATAGATTACTGCTTTCTTCTCCGTACATCCCAATTAATAGAGTAGCAATCAGCAATCCAGCAGCAACGCCTATTTTTCTTCCTTCTTTTAATAGACCGCCAAGAAGGCCCGCAAACGCAAGCAAGCTCATATGATAGAAGCTGGAAACATTCGCAAGGCTGAAGATTAAGCCTGTTACCACTCCCACTGTCGATCCCACAGTTGCTCCGGCAACAAAGGCAAAAAGCAGGACTAGGTATCTCGACATAATATGTTCAACAGAAAGATCGTAGACCGTCCAGCCAATCGTACCCGTCATAACAGAAGCGAGCATAATGATTAAGCAGACAATTTCTTCCGTTTTCAACGATTGCCGGCGCTTGCTTATCGATAACAGCGGAATGCTTTGAATAAAAATAAGTGTAAGGATGAAGCCAAGGCTTGCTTCCACCCCTGCCATCATTCCATCATAGACAGTTAGCGTTTTTGTTAAAATAAAATCCTCTAATAATTTTCCGCCTAGCAATGTAAGGAATACAAAAAACGGCAATGCTCGCATTTCATTATGGAGCCACTTTTTTGCCATTCGAAAGACAAATAGAAAAATAAAGGTAATTCCAAAAGCGGAAACCGCATTTGGAATAGAAATCGTAGCAGCACCAGCAATTAATCCTACTAATGCGAGGGGGGCTTTATCCCTTCTAATGAAATAAACCGCAGCAAAAAACGGGAGACTAAAAGGAGTAAGCTTGGCCAAAATTAACGCTCTGCCAAGTAAAAAACCAATCAACAACAGAAGATAGCCCTTTTTGAAGAAAAAGGTTTCCATCCCTAACTGAAATTTATTCAATCCTTTTGCGAATTCCAATTTTGGTCTGTCTAAATTTACTTCTCCGATCGGCTCGACTAAATTCCTTTCTACCTTTTCCATTTTATTACACTCCCCATCCTTTATCGTATTGCTTATTATAAATTCAATGGGGCTAGAAGTTTGTCAAAAGAGCGGACAGGCTTCTATTTTTCGTTCGACTCATTTCTCCGTAAAGCACAAAAAGGAAACAAAATGTTCTATAAAAGCATAAAAAAGACAAGTCCTTTACGACTTGTCTTGAATGGGAATCATAAACGTTCAACCCTGCAAAATTAAAAATATATATCAACTAAGCAGCAAGTTAACCTCGTCTAGCGCCTCTTCCCCCACGCTTCGATTCAGTATTACGTTTTAATGATGACAGACGATCTTCACTATCCTTTAAGAAACGAGCCATTTTAGATTCGAAATTTTCTCTTGATGGACGATTATCGTTTGCTCTGCCTTGACGTGGACGTTGAGATTGTGAATGTCCTCTAGACTCTCTTCTTTCGCCTCTTTCAGGTCTTTCCGGTCTATCTGGTCTTTCAGGCCGATCCTTTGCCTTTTTAATGGAAAGACCGATCTTTCCATCCTTTTCGACATTAATAACTTTCACTTCGACCTGGTCGCCAACTTTAAGGTGATCATTAATGTCCTTCACATAATTGTCAGCGACCTCGCTAATGTGCACCAGACCTGTTGAGCCTTCCGGTAACTCCACAAACGCTCCGAAATTTGTAATTCCTGTTACCTTTCCTTGTAACTTGCTGCCCACTTCGATTGACATAAAAAGAAATTGCCTCCTTGAAAGATATAAAAATACTTACTACATATTATACCGAACTTAAGAAAAGAGTTCAATACAAGGGCTAATTAGAAGTTGAATCCTTTTTTTCCTCTTTTTCCTTTAACTCCGGCAAATTAAAAATGACCTCATTGTTATCCGAAAGGAAGTAATCCTTTCTAGCAAGCTTGGCTATGTATTCATCATCATTCAGCTTGACAATTTCCTCCTCCAGGGCCACTTCCTTTTTCTCTAATAAAGCCAATTCCTGTTCTAGCTTCTGTTTCTCCACTGTCTTTGCTTCGATCGATGAGGATTGCGAAACGAGCGTGGATATCATGAAAAAGGATAGAGCGATGGCACCCGTGAAGAAGACTGTTAATCTTCTATATAAGAGTCGTCTCTTCCTTCCAGCATGAATTTCTTCGGCCTCCTGCTGCTTGACATAGCTTGTATGAATTTTGGCTACATTTCTTTTCTTGATAGCCCCCATTTCGCACCCCTCCTTACTTTTTATATTTTTTCAGGATTGTTATCCACTTAGTTAAATGATTCTTTATCTTTCGTAAAACTCCTGCCATTCTATTATAAATCTTCTCGACCGATTTTTTAAGACCTTTCGGCAAAACTTTCCAAAATAACAACAAAAGCCACTTGAAAGGGAGAAGAATGATCTTACAAATGAATAAAATAATCCTGAATATTAATATTAAAAGAGCCACTAGTCCCTTCTTTATCATTAAAAGTAAAGAAATAACAGCAAATATGAGTCCTCTTACTGGTTTATAGATCATATAATGAAACAATTTTAATAAAAAGCGATAAATAGCGACAATTACCGAAATAGAAATCTCCAGAAGACGCACATATAATCCTTTAAATAAACTTTGATAGGCCGCAAAGCCGCATAAAAGGGCAATAAATATATAAAATCTCAGTTCTCCGCGATTAACGATAAATAAAATATAAAAAATAGCCAGCCCTTGTACAACCCAAAAGAGGATATCATTGATAAAAACAATCCAGCTTTTGCGATTACTGCGTTTTAGGAAACGGTTGTAAGTATCAAGAGCTGCGCCAAAGACACTGCCCATGCCAATCATGGCTAGCATGGTGATAAACTGTGTCGATAAAGTCATCGGAATAACTTGCTAAAGAAGCCTTTAGCCTTATCTCCATGCTGATCATCTAAATAAACGAGATCCAATATTTTCCCTTTTATGGAGACAACCCCTTTATCGACATCAAGGTTTTTCATCTGCAGGTTCTGCCCTTTAATCGCCAAAAACCCCATTACAGTATCTAATAAAAATTCCTCATTATCAAAGCTCTCTACCTGCTTAACCCCTGTAATGTCCAAAAGCCTTCTTCCACGCATAATAACATCGTGGTCCTGAACATTCGACTTTGTTGAATTTTGCTCAAAATATTGGCTCATCTTACATCCCCTCACAATCACAAAGTACAAGCTTTTTGTACATGTTATGAGAAAGGGATGAGAAATAGAACATAGAAAAGCAGAAGCACCTTGATCAGGGGCGAAAAGCATAAGACGAGTTGGCAGGAAGGTTGGTCTTTACCTTCTTGCCAACTCGGCTTATGACCTCCGACGTACAGGACGTACTAGTGCTGACTTTGCCACAGAACGTGGCGTACTTAGTCGGCGAGCCCCTAGGTGCTGGAGCTAGACAAATAGAAAAGCGGAGTGCTTATTCCTCGACTCCGACCTTTTCCTCTTTTACAATCGTATACATTTCTGCAGCTTCTTCTTTTTTCGTTGTTTCTTGAATACGGTCAATTTTGACAGTGACTACTCTTTGCCCAAAGCGGATAACTAACTCATCCCCGACCTTAACAACAGTGCTTGCCTTTGCCTGCTGGCCATTCACAAGAATTCTCCCTTGATCGGAAACCTCTTTTGCCAGCGTTCTTCTTTTTATTAATCGGGATACTTTCAAAAATTTATCTAATCTCATTGTCTGGACTCCTCTCCAACCGTTTTGCTTCTTCCCAGAATTCATCTAATTGCTCTAACCGGTAATCGGCAAAGCGCTTTCCGCTCTCTTTTACCTTCTTTTCTACATAAGCAAAGCGGCGTTTAAACTTCTGATTTGTTAAAAACAGAGCTTCTTCAGCGTCAATTTGGTAAAAACGTGCAATATTCACAATAGCAAATAGGATATCACCAAACTCATTCACGATTTGCTTGCTTCCTTTTTCCGCCTCTAATTCAAATTCACGAAGCTCTTCCTTTACTTTCTCCCAGGCAGGCCCGACTTCCTCCCAGTCAAAGCCAACCTTTGCTGCCTTTTTCTGAATTTCGGCAGCGGCCATTAAATTGGGAAGGGATTTACTTATTCCGTCAAGGATTGATTTTTCCTCTGATTGGCCCTTTTCTTCCTGCTTAATATCCTGCCAATTTCTTAATACATCTTCTTCCGTCTCAGCGGTTACATCCCCAAATACATGCGGATGGCGGCGTACCATTTTTCCGGAAATCCCTTCAATCACATCTTCAATGGAAAAGAAGCCTTCATCCTCCCCTATTTGCGCATGAAGCATGACCTGCAGAAGGACATCTCCGAGTTCCTCCACCATATGATCGATATCGTCTTCATTAATCGCTTCAATAAGCTCGTAAGCTTCTTCGATTAAATACTTTTTTAATGACTCATGCGTTTGTTTTTTATCCCATGGGCAGCCATTTGGCCCGCGAAGCTCGGCAATAATCTCGCGCAGCTTGGAAAAGCTTTTATACAAAATGGCCTCATCCGTTACGGGAGGAACATAAATAGAAGTAAGATTATTTATCTCCATATCCCGATCCAATTCGTACAAAGGAACCTTGCGAAGCTGCTCTTCCTTGCTCCCTGCGGCCGTCACAATAAAAACATTATAATCATAAGGCAATAAATCCATTAGCGTAAGCTTTACTTCAGATGCCACAAACTGATCATACACCTGTCCAATGATCATGTGATGCTTCACTTCTAGCTCATCTTTCTTCAAGCTTGTTCCATCAAGCAGCTGAAATCCCTCGATTGGATCAATTTTAAGTGACTGGAACAAGGCATCAAGAAAGCTTTGCCCCCCGCCG
This sequence comes from Bacillus sp. JJ1532, assembly GCF_036965085.1. Classification (NCBI taxonomy): domain Bacteria; kingdom Bacillati; phylum Bacillota; class Bacilli; order Caryophanales; family Bacillaceae; genus Bacillus; species Bacillus sp. JJ1532. Next base: position 31,758 of record NZ_JBALOW010000014.1, on the reverse strand, counting down.
ATTTCTATCGTTATTCCATGATCTGCCGCTCTCTCCAGCAACAGCTGAACAGTGCGTTCCGCAACAAGCGGATGGCCTGGTACTGCATAAGTAACATCTCCGCGTAAAGCTTCATCCAGCAGGCTCGAACAAATTTCTTCATATACTTCATGAAATTGCTCGTGTTTTTCATATATAGAGTCAAATGAAGAAAATTCAAGCCCCTCCTTCACCAATTCCATAACGACAGGATGTTCTTTCGTCCGCAGATATAGGGGGGAAGCGCTTTTCAGGGCACGGTAGACTCCCAGGGGGAGCTGCTCTAAATCCCCGGCACCTAACCCAAGAATCGTGATTTTTGACATTGATTGGTTCATCTCCTATTCCTTTTAGGCAGAAAAAAAACCAGCTTGCTCCCAAATGGCAGCATTAAAAGCTCTTTTTCTTTAAAGGTATTCCCTTTTAATACAATCCATAGATAAATAAATCCGCCAACAGCCACAGCACTTAATGCCTGAAAGCCATTAAACAAACGCCCTTCTTCGAAGCTGGCTAAATAACCCGTCATATATAAATAAACCCGCAAGGCAATAAACATAGAAAGTGCGGCTATCCCAATAATCAGGATAAATCGTTTGCTCAAAATCCGCGCCCGCACTTGATTGCGGAGCTTAACAAGCAAGATGACCATAATGAAACTTAAGGTCAAACACGAGGCTGCCGCTGCTCCCAATGTCCCTAATGGCGGAATAAGTATTGCATTTAGTACATATTTCACCACGAAGCTGCCGAGAATAACAAAGGCTGGAAATAGAATAATGCCTAAGCCTTGTAATATTGCGGTAACGGTCATTATGATGGAGCTTAACAAAATAATAAGGCTCAAAACCCCTAAAACATCTGAACCCTCGCTGTTTTCAAACAGCATAATATTTGTTGGGCGAATAATACTCCATAAGCCGATTGTTGCGGCAACGCCTACAAACAAGGCGATTTTAAGCGCCAGTCGAATGTTATCATGCATAAATGCAAAATTTGACCTTAATTTTTCACTTGTAATAATCGGAACTAATGATAATGACATGGAAGTGGCAACCACCATCCCTACCTGAATAAGCGGCTGACCTCGATCATAAATTCCCTTAAGCTCCTTCGCCTCAAAAGTATCTACTCCTGAAGAAATAAGCATCGAATATAGATTTAAAGAATCTGCCATTTGCAAAAACACAAGGAGCAAGCTGCTAACGCATATGGCAAATCCCTGTACCAAAAGAGCCCTAGCTATTTGTATGTTTTTTTGAATATCAAATTTTGCTAAAGGAAGATGAGATTTACGTCTTCCTATCCAATAAAATGTGATGAGAACAATAATGGCTGCGATCCCGCCTGTTACAGAGCCGAACGCCGCTCCTCCTCCTACAACGTACAAGCTATATCCCTTACTTGTCAGCAAAAAAGCGGCTAAGAAGATCGTAATCACTCTTATGAATTGCTCAACCACTTGGGATATGGCTGTAGGAACCATATTCCCTCTCCCTTGGTAAAAGCCTCTTAGCAATGCAACTACAGGGAAAATTAAAAAGGTGACTGAAATGACTTTCAGTAAAATCACAAGCTTGGGATCCTTCATTTGAGCCGCCAGCCAATCCGCGCCCCAGAAAAGAAAAGCAAAACAAATAAATCCGATTATAAATAATATTAGGGCGGATGTGAAAAATAGATGCTGTGCCCCATTTTTTTCCTCCCGGCTCGAAAGCTCCGTGTAAAGCTTTGAAATCACAACCGGAAAACCATATGTAGATAAAGCAAGGGCAACTCCATAAAACGGATAAACTTGCTGATAAATATAAAAACCAACATCTCCCACAATATTTTGAAACGGTACGCGGTAGACGGCGCTTAATATTTTTACGATTAATGCGGCAAAAGTTAAAACGAAAGCCCCTTTAAATAATTCTATAGCTTTTTTCTCGGGACCCATTGCCCCTCTCCTTCCAAATCTTACATTCGAAAGTATTATAACATGGCTGCTTACTTAATTGCCCCCATGAGTCACTTCATTGAATTTACCTCGTGCTGCCATGCGACGAGCTGAACAACGCTTCCCCGAGTATACTATGGCGCAGGAGCACATATATAACAGTTTATTAATTTAAAGGGCAGCCAACCCGAAAAACCATCAGTGGGCCCCCAATTATATGGAGGCCCACTGATGGAAGTTTCACCTTATGATTCCATTTGTCTTGCTAAAAATCCTGCAGCTGTTTCTACAGCCTTTTGCTCAACTTCTCCTAACGTATCTTCTTTGGCATAGATGATCACAGCACCAATTGGATCTCCATTTGCAATGATTGGTCCAATGGTGTAGGAAGAAATGGCTTCAGTATGACCATCAACCAGTGCAAATTCACCTGATTGTGTTATAAGGACTGAACTACGGTCCTCCATCGTCTTCTCTACTAATTCACTAATGTTTTTGTTTAAGTATTCCTTCTTGGATCCCCCTGCAACAGTGATATATGTATCTCTGTCACAAATTAATACTGGGTTTCCTAAGCTGTCAAACAGTGCCTCCGCATACTCTTTTGCAAAGTCGCTTAGTTCACTGATCGGTGAGTACTTCTTCAAAATGACCTCTCCATCACGGTCAACGAAAATTTCTAATGGGTCTCCTTCACGAATACGCAGCGTTCTGCGAATTTCCTTAGGAATAACCACACGCCCTAAATCATCGATTCGACGAACAATACCAGTTGCTTTCATCCAATGTTGCCTCACTTTCATCTGATGATTTTTTATAGAAATAAGAAAAAGGATTTTCCAAATTCAGACAGATGTCCGACTTCTGGCGCATTGTACTAAAGTATAATGCCCAAGGTTGGAGTCCCGCACTGAAAGCGCGCAATTTTCAGCTTTTCTTATCTGGCCATGATTCAAAATTGGGAGAAATTGAATACATCGCCATGTTTGAACTTAGTATCTTTCATATGGAAAGTTCTATACACGTTCAATTATTTTTTCTCGAGTTTATCTTTCCATTAAAACTCGGAAAAATCATCTGGATCGTTTTCTGTACTTAGATGAACTTTGGTGGTTTTTCTAAAGAAATACCCTTCGTTTTCCATGAGTAAACATATTTGAAAGCTTTTAGGGCTTTTGCTCTGCTTATTTATTTAAGGGGCATTAGAATTTATAATGCCTGACTATGCTGTTCTTTAACGGAATCCTTCATCCCTTGTACCACTTCAAAGGCTATTTTTAACCATTCATTTGGTTTGATTCCTTTTATATGGAGTACTGCCTTGAGTTTTTTTCCATCCATCCCAAGCCCTACTGTACGTCCAAATTTACTTGTGACTTCAAAGATTTTCGGACCGTCTATTCGTTCGCTTGCCTTTTCTGATTGCAGAATCAGTATTTCTTGTTTACTCTGTTTAATCGTTTCCACTCCGGCAAGCTCTCCAAGAACCTTCATTTGTGCGACTTGGAATAAATAGGCAACCTCTTCAGGGTATTCTCCGAATCGATCGAGCATTTCATCATGAAGCTCCTCGATATCCTCTATACTTGAAGCACCTCTAAAGCGTTTATACATTTCAATCTTTTGATGGCCATCTGAAATATAGGAATCAGGAATATAAGCATCTAATTCTAGATCAATTTCGAGCCTCTGCTTATTCTCATGCTCCAGATTGCCTTTCCTATTTTCGATCGCTTCCTTAAGCATTTGCGAATATAAATCAAACCCAACAGAATCAATGAAGCCATGCTGTTCAGCACCTAATAAATTTCCCGCGCCCCTAATGGACAGGTCACGCATGGCAATTTTGAATCCGGAGCCAAGCTCTGTAAATTCTTTAATAGCCTGGAGCCGCTTCTCAGCTACCTCGGTTAGTACTTTATCTTTTCTATAGGTAAAATACGCGTAGGCGACCCGATTAGAACGGCCAACCCTTCCTCTCAGCTGATAAAGCTGTGATAGCCCCATTTTATCGGCATCGTGAACAATGAGCGTGTTGACATTTGGGATATCTACCCCAGTCTCAATGATTGTCGTGCTCACAAGTACATCATATTCGCCGGAAAGGAAACCTAGCATAACCGATTCGAGCTCATTTTCAGTCATTTTCCCATGGGCATAGGTCACTCTTGCGTCTGGAACAAGCATAGATATTTCCTCCGCTTTCCGTTCTATATCCTCTACTCGGTTATAAAGGAAATAAATCTGCCCATCGCGAGCAAGCTCTCTTTCAATCGCCTCTCGTACAATTCCTCCATTATACTCCATCACATATGTCTGAATAGGAAAGCGATTTTCCGGAGGAGTTTCGATGACCGATAAATCACGCACGCCGAGCATCGACATATGAAGAGTTCTAGGAATAGGTGTAGCCGTTAATGTTAGAACATCCACATTTGTTTTCAGCTGTTTTATTTTCTCCTTATGTGTGACCCCAAACCGCTGTTCCTCATCGACAATAAGCAGGCCTAGGTCTCGATACGAAATGTCCTTTGAAAGAATACGATGAGTCCCGACTACCACATCAATGGTCCCCGCCTTTAAACCTTTGATCGTTTCTGTTTGCTGTTTCCTAGATTTAAATCGGCTTAGCAATCCGACCTCGATCGGATAATCCTGAAAGCGCTCTCTCATTGTTTCGTAATGCTGCTGAGCAAGGATAGTTGTCGGAACAAGGAAAGCTACTTGTTTTCCATCGGCGATCGCTTTGAAGGCAGCACGAATCGCTACTTCTGTTTTCCCATAGCCCACATCCCCGCATAATAACCGGTCCATCGGGCGCTCTCTTTCCATATCTCTTTTAATTTCGTGAATGGAACGAAGCTGATCCTCTGTTTCTTGATATGCAAAGGCTGCCTCGAATTCCCGCTGCATCTCCCCATCTGGGCTAAAAGCATGTCCTTTCGATGCTTCTCGCTCTGCATAAAGCTTAATTAAGTCATCTGCAATATCTTGTACAGAGGATTCAACCTTCTTCTTAACCCTCTTCCAATCGCTTCCGCCAAGCTTATATAATTTAGGTTCCTTTGCTTCGGAGCCTACATATTTTTGAATAAGATCAATTTGCTCGACTGGAACATAAAGCTTATCCGTACCGTGATAACGAATATGGAGATAATCCTTATGAACCCCATTAATTTCAAGTGTTTCAATTCCTAAATATTTTCCTATCCCGTGATTCACATGAACGACATGATCTCCAACTTTTAACTCGGAATAGCTTTTAATCCGTTCCGCATTAGACAGCTTTTGACGGCGGGTCTGCTTTTTCGTTCTTTTATTAAAAAGCTCTTCTTCTGTAATGACCGCAAATCTTTGGCTTGGTAGCTCGAATCCAGTTAACAAACCACCTGCCATAATTTGAACCTTTCCTAAAAGGAGAGGCTGATCATTCTTGATATAGAATGCTTCGATTTCATAGTCTTCCAAAACTCTTTGAAGCTTCTTCACTCTTTCTTCATCAGAGCCTAAAAAGATGACCGTGTAATTTCCTTTTCTCCATCGTTCAATTTCCCCTTTGAGCACATTCATTTGACCGTGGAAGTTTTGCATTTGTTTACAGGAAATATTAATAATATTTTGCGGATTCGTATTTGGGATATGTCTTAGAAACAATGACAAATAAATGAGCGGCTGTTTCTTTTGCTGTAAAAACCCCTTTAAATTATGGGATATTTTCACATCATGAATCATTTGCCCCTCACCTAATAGACTTGTATACCACTCGGCCTCTTCCTTTTCAAGAGAGTCATTCATTTCTTGAACTCTGCTAATTTCATCGATGAAAATCAGCGCATTTTCTGGAAGATAGTCTACTAAACTATTTTCTTTTTCATATGCAAAAGAGAGATACTTAAATAGCTGGTTAGGCTTGCTCCCCATTCTTAATTGCTCAAGCTCGTATCCGATGTTCTGTGTGAGCAATGTTTTTACTTTTTCATCCTTTAACTTCTTTAGGCTTATGCCTAATCCCGCTTCAATCTTTTCAATCATTTTCTGAAAGTGCTCAACTGTTAATGGATATTCAGTTGCGGGACCAATTGTAACTTCAGATATTTTTTCCTTGGACCGTTGATCTTCCAATGAAAACGATCGAATAGAATCTACTTCTGTATCAAATAATTCAATTCGAATGGGATCGGATTCTGTTAATGGATAGATATCAATAATTCCGCCTCTTACACTAAACTCACCGGGAGACGAAACCATGCTCACACGCGAGTAGCCCATTTGGACGAATGTTAGAAGCTGCTCCTCCTGAAGTTCATCTCCTATCTTTAAGGTAAGCTGACTTTTTCTCCAGAGAGAGGCTGGTGGGAGAATTTTCCTTAAGGCTGCCATTGGTGCAATTAATATTCCATTTTTACTTTTACTCCAATAATTTAACACTTCGATTCGCTGTGCCTTTAATTCTGGGCTGGCAATACTAATTTCAGCGGCAATTAATTCATTAGCCGGATATAAAAACACTTCTGATTCCTTAACGAGATGAACGATATCATCATAAAGCTTTTGCGCCTGCAGAAGATTATGTGTAATGATTAATACCGGCCTTCGTGTTTGCTCATAGACAGATGATAGAAATAAAGTCCTTGCAGAACCGGATAAGCCTGATATTAACTGCTCCTTAAGCCCTTCCTTAATTCCAGACAAGACGGATTGCAGATCATCTTGCCCACTAATCATATTCTTGAGTCCTTTCATATGACTACCCTCCCTTTCTTAAGAAGAATGAGGCCCGTGGATGCGGGTCATGCAGACGTTGCCACAGGACGTGGCGTTCTTAGTCTGCGTTCCTTTTTTATTCAAAGCGTTCTCCGCATTTTTGAATTAAATAGAAAAATGCTTTGGATGGATGTCCAAAGCCTGTTATTGAATTAGAAAATCATGCTGATGGTATTCCGGATTTCTCTGTAGTAATTCATGACAATCCTCGCAAATTGCCTTTACCTGAAGATTGCCCGCCATATCGTACGCAATCATCTCTTGACGTTCCTCATGATTTAATAAATGAAAGCCTAATTGCTCCGTGTGGATGTCGGTATCTTCTATCGTACCAATCTCCACTCCACAATGGCGGCAATGATAATGTATAGCCATGCCTGTTCCTCCTATTATACACTCAGTATCAATAGTATGATCGTTTCTAAAGGAACTTATTCATTCGGCAATAGCTTATACAGCATAATAAGAATGATATACTATCTTATGAAAAAAGTAGAGATATATGAGGAATTATTGATTAAATTCATTCATGATTTGTAAAAACGGCTTAGAGATCCATTCCTCACAGGCATCTGAACATCTTTTGATGACTTCACCCATTTGCTCCTGCTCTTCTTTTGAAAAGCGCCCTAACACATAGTCAGACACTTTCATCCCGCTCGACGGCCTGTCAATTCCAACTCTTATTCTGTTAAACTCTTGTGTACCCAAATGTGCGATGGTGGACTTGATTCCATTATGCCCTCCAGCACTGCCCTTTTGCCTTAACCGGATCTTCCCAACCGGGAGATCTAGATCATCATAGATAACTACAAGCTCATCATTGTCAATTTCGAAATAATCCATTAACGGAACAATAGATTCACCTGAAAGGTTCATATATGTAAGCGGCTTTAATAAATATACCTTTTCCCCATTTACATAGCCCACTCCATAAACCCCCTGGAATTTCGCCTGGTCAAGAGGGATATTAAACTTCTCTGAAAGTGCATCAATGACCTCAAAACCAATATTATGCCTTGTTTTCTCATACTGCTTCCCAGGGTTCCCTAGCCCTACTATTAGTTTCATGATTCCACCTCTTATTATAAAAAGCACAGAGCACTGAACGTGAAAATAGGGCTGACCAATCATTTTTCGGGTCAGCCCCTTATTCATTGCAAGGAACTCATCTATTTTAACCTTTATTATTCACTAGCCTTAGTTTCTCTGCCTTCTTCATTTTCCGGAGTTCCACCAGCCTGCTGTTCACCGCTATGAATTTCTTCTTCTTGTCTAGGTGGAAGAATAGAAGCAATGACTTCCTCTTCCTCATTATTGATCTCATAGTTGAGGTTTGTTTTTATATCACCAATTGTTAACGTTTCATTAACCTGAAGACTAGTTACATCGACATCAACAGATTGAGGGATGTTATCCGGCGTAGCTGTAACAGAAACTTCATGTAAAGCCTGCTGCATAACACCACCGTCCTTCACTCCTGCTGCATCTCCAGTAAGAGCAATACGGACATTAGCAGTTATTTCTTGGTTCATATCTACTGCAAGAAAGTCAACATGAATAATCTCATTTTTTATCGGGTCTGCCTGATAGTCACTTAACACTACATTATGCTTCTTACCGCTTAAATCCAATGAAATGACGCCATTCCTGCCCACTTGACGGATTACTTTCGTGAAATCCTTCTCATTAAAATAAATCGATTGACTTTCAATCTTGGCCCCATAGACCACAGCAGGAATATTCCCTTCTTGTCGAATACGCGTTAAGACCGAGCCGCGAAATTCCTTTCTTTCCTTTGCTTGTAAAACAGTTGTCATAAGTAGGTCCCCTTTCCTTATTACATTAATCAAGACTCTATATAAAAAATGCCCTAAATGGGGGGAGTCTAAACCTTCTAACAATATTTAGTATAACATTGTGGAGCAAATAAAGACAGGCATGCTATTTAGCATGCCTGTCTATTGTTAATAATATTTAAATCAATCAAATAGTGTGCTTACAGATTGCTCCTCATGTACACGGATGATTGCTTCTCCAATAAGAGGCGCAACTGAAAGCTGAACTATTTTCTCCGTTCTCTTTTCTTCTGGAAGGGCGATTGAATTCGTCACAACTAACTCTTTAATTGAGGAGTTTTGGATTCTCTCAATGGCCGGGCCTGATAATACTGGATGTGTACAGCATGCATACACTTCAGACGCACCATGTTCAACAAGTGCATTTGCAGCTAATGTGATCGTTCCAGCAGTATCAATAATATCATCAATCAAGATAGCTACTTTTCCATCAATATGTCCAACAATATTCATAATTTCCGCTACATTCGGCTTCGGACGGCGCTTATCAATAATGGCAATCGGAGCTTTTAATCGTTCAGCAAGCTTTCTTGCTCTGGTTACACCGCCATGGTCTGGTGATACGATAACAACATCGTTATTCATAGCTTTATCTTTAAAGTAATCAGAAAGAATCGGAACACCCATTAAATGATCAATTGGAATGTCGAAGAAACCTTGAATTTGCGGAGCATGCAAGTCAAGTGTAATAACACGTGTTGCACCTGCTGTTTCAAGTAAGTTTGCGACAAGCTTTGCCGTAATTGGTTCACGGGCTCTAGCTTTACGATCTTGACGTGCATACCCATAATAAGGCATAACAATATTAATCGTTTTTGCCGATGCACGTTTTAGGGCATCAATCATAATGAGGAGCTCCATTAAATGTTCATTCACTGGAGAGCTTGTAGATTGAATCACATAAACATCACATCCACGAATGCTTTCTTCGATATTAATTGTAATTTCTCCATCGCTAAAACGCTGCACTGAACATTTTCCAAGCTCTACTCCGATAACATTAGCAATTTCTTTTGCCAATTCACGGTTAGAATTAAGACTAAAAACCTTTAAATTTGGATCTAAATATTGATTAGACATGTTAAGCCTCCACCTGAATTATTTCTTGCCGTTTAGTTTTTCTGCATAATTCTCTTTATTTACTTGACGCGCCCTTGCGATGGATAAAGCCCCTCCAGGAACATCCTCTGTTATCGTTGAGCCCGCTGCAACATAGGCATTTTCCCCAATGGTTACTGGTGCCACGAGATTAGAATTGCAGCCTACGAAAACTCCATCTTCTATCTTCGTCAGGAATTTATTTTTCCCATCGTAGTTGACTGTAATCGTGCCGCAACCAATATTTACATCGCGGCCGACTTCAGCATCCCCTATATAGCTTAAATGAGATGCCTTGCTTCCTTCACCGAAAACAGCTTTTTTCACTTCAACAAAGTTTCCAATTTTCACATGCCCATGAATGTCAGATTTCGGACGGATATGAGCAAATGGCCCAATTTGGACATCAGAACCAATTTGACTGTCAAAAGCTGCAGATTGCCGGATCGTGGTATGATCACCAACCGTACAATCTGAAATCTCACTATGAGGACCAATGACACAATTAGATCCGATCGCTGTTTTGCCAGAAAGAATCGTGCCAGGGTATATGATCGTATCCATTCCTATCGATATATCGGAATCAATATACGTATTGGATGGATCAATGATTGACACGCCATTTCGCATGTGGAACTCATTTATTCTCTTTCTCATCAATCGTTCCGCCTCAGAAAGAGCAACCCTGTCATTCACACCAAGAGTCTCCTCAAATTCAGCGGTTTGGAAAGCTGCAATAGGGGCTCCTTCATTTTTCAAAATCTCAATGACATCCGGCAAATAATATTCGCCCTGGACATTATCATTGCTTACCAGGCTTAAGGCTTGAAATAAAGCTTGATTATCAAAACAATAAGTACCCGTATTGATCTCTTGAATCTTTCGTTCTTCTTCTGTCGCGTCTTTATGCTCGACTATCTTCTCGACATGTCCGCTTTCATTTCGGACGATGCGTCCATAGCCAGCAGGATTGTCGGCCCAAGCAGTCAGTACCGTTGCTTTAGCGCCTTTGTCCTCGTGGTGTTTATAGAGTGCCTCCATTGTTTCATGTGCGATAAGCGGAGTATCTCCACAAACGACAATCGTAACGCCTTCTTTCCCATCAAGCATTTCCTTTGCCTGCATGACAGCATGAGCCGTACCTAGCTGTTCCTTCTGCAGTGCATACTTAATGTTGTCACCGAGTTGTGCCTGTACCAATTCCGCCCCATGACCAATGATCGTTACAATTTCCTCTATATTAAGCTTTGAAACTTGATCAACCACATGTTGAACCATCGGCTTTCCACACACAGGATGCAGGACTTTATAAAGCTTAGACTTCATTCTCGTCCCTTGGCCCGCGGCTAAAATGACCGCATAACGATTATACACAGACAGGCCCCCATTTCAAGTGAAATATATAATATCGCCCATTTCTAGAAAAGCGCAAGCGCCTTCAGAACAAATTAAGGCAGCGTGAAGCCCCAATACTCCTTTATCATTATATTGGTTCACTCACTTATTTACGAATATATTAGATGTTAATTCCATCCGCATTTTTCTTTCTTACAACCTTTTTGTCCATTAAAAATATATCTTATAAACGGTCATATTTCAAGGAATGACAAAAAACTACATATTTTTTACATGATAATGATTGAATTATTTCCATTTGAAGGAAGGAAGGTGGGTAAAGACAGCATAATCGCAGAGCTTTTTCATAAAAATGATAGGTTTGAAATGAAGAGTAATGGGGAATTAGGAGAGGAGTGCTATACACAATCGAATAACAAAAAAGAGCCTTACTTATGAAGTAGGCTCTAGTTGTTTATTATTAGGAAGCTCCTGCTTCTTCAAATTCAACTTCTAATTCACCTAAACGGTGGTATTCTGATAATACAGCCTCTTGGATTTTCCCCCGTGTTCCTGAGTTAATAGGGTGAGCAATATCCCTAAACTCGCCATCCGGAGTACGTTTGCTAGGCATTGCAACAAATAATCCATTATTCCCATCAATTACTCGAATATCGTGAACAACAAATTCATGATCTAAAGTAATAGAGGCAATCGCCCTCATTCGGCCATCTGTATTAACGCGGCGCAATCTTACGTCAGTTACTTCCATTCTGTTCACCACCTTTGCTAAAAGATACACATCTTACTCTATTTAATTCCACATATACTCAGTTTTTCCTGCTTGAATCGAAAAAATTTTTAGAATCTTTTATTCCAAATGATGAAGTTCTATTTATTACCCCATATCCATTATGACTATTCTACCAAAAATTATACAATAAATAGTAAAAGCGTCTGAACTACGAAGCTTTATACCTATAAAAAAACAAGCTCGCGAATTCAACGAGCTTGTTTTTTATTTTACCTGCTATTTTACAAGAGCTACTACTTCGATTTCTATTAAAACATCCTTAGGCAATCGAGCAACTTCTACACAAGAGCGTGCAGGCTTATGGGTATGGAAGTATTCTCCGTATACTTCATTAATTGCACCAAAGTCGTCCATATTTTTAATAAATACGGTTGCCTTCACGACTGTTTCTAAAGACGCGCCTGCCTCCTCAAGTACAGCCTGCAGATTTTTGAACACTTGATGAGTCTGAGCGATAACGTCTCCTTCCACTAGGACACCCTCAGCCGTTAACGGAATTTGACCTGAGCTGTAAAATAAGTTGTTTACGATGATTCCTTGTGAATATGGACCAATTGCGGCTGGTGCACTTGCAGTTTGAACATATTTCATATTTGTATCCCCCTCAAATATAATTTGATAATCATTTATTTTTTAAAATAATTACCTTCATTCACATTGATCTTCTTTTCCTTTTCATCAACATCTGATAATCGCAGAAGAGATAAATATTCATCCACGAGACGTTCCTCTGACTTTTCTGCTTCCACTAAAACAGCTATGCCTGCAACATAGGCTTTAAATTCCTCAAGCATGCTGACCATTCCATTGATGGTGCCTCCACCCCTCATGAAGTCATCGACAATAAGCACTCTAGAACCTTCTGCCAAGCTTCTCTTTGAAAGCATCATCGTTGATAGTCTTCTGGATGAGCCAGATACATAATTAATACTGACCGTTGAGCCTTCTGTGACTTTACTGTCCTTTCTAACGATGACAACAGGGACATTTAAATAATTGGCTACTGCATAAGCTAAAGAAATTCCCTTCGTTGCTACAGTCATGACAACATCAATGGGTGTTTCCTCAAAAGCAGAAGCAAATAAACGCCCGACCCGATTCACAATAGAAGGATTTCCTATTATATCTGTCATGTATAAATAGCCACCAGGTAATAACCGATCAGGACTGGCAATTAACTCACAAAGCTCCGATATGAATGATTTTGCTTCCTCATTCGATACTTTGACATGAAATTTCACACCGCCTGCTGCACCCGGAACCGTTTGTAACGTTCCAATTCCCCGTTGTTCAAATGTATCCTTAATAATCGCTAAATCTTCACTGATGGAGGACTTAGCTGATTTATATCTTTCTGAGAAATAAGTTAATGAAACCAATTGTCTTGGATGTTCTAATAAATAATTCGTCATATCAATTAAACGCTCACTTCGACGAAACTTCATCATAGGACCCCCAAATCCGAATATTTTATTGTTAATATATCACCATTATCCGGATTTAATCAAGTCTATGTCGTTCTCCAAGCATTCTTACTGCGAATACCTGATCACAGAAGCCTCTCAAACCATTATAAATTCGCTGCATTCTAGAGTCATGGCGAACAAGTCCGAATACAGTCGGCCCACTGCCGCTCATCAAAACAGCATCTGCACCAAATCTTCTTATTTGCTCTTTAATTTGTGCTACCTCAGGATGCAGCCGGAAGGTAACGTCTTCTAGCACATTTCCAACTAGACCGCAAACCTGTTCATAACTTCCGGCTTCTATTGCCTGAATCATTTCTTTTGTTTTCGGATGATTCACTCCATCTAATTGAAGTCTTCGATACACATCTGCTGTTGACACCCCGATAAAGGGTTTAGCCAGTATGACCCAGCAAGTCGGCGCGGCAGGAAGTTCTTTAATTACTTCCCCTCTTCCAGTAGCAAGGGCCGTTCCTCCGTAAACGCAGAATGAAACATCCGAGCCAATTTCCGCTCCAATCACAGCGAGTTCATCTAAACTTAATCCAAGATCCCATAGCTTATTCAGCCCTCTTAATACAGCAGCAGCATCACTGCTCCCTCCAGCAAGCCCTGCAGCGACTGGGATGGCTTTTTCAATTGTAATGGCGACTCCCTTTTTCACCTGAAACCGCTCTTTTAAAAGAAGTGCCGCTTGGTAAGCAAGATTTCGCTGATCATCCGGTACAAAACGGTTATGGGAAATGATCTTGATATCCTCTTGCTCTAATAAAGTTAATTCAAGGCGATCGGCTAGATCAATGGTTGTCATTATCATTTCAACTTCATGATAGCCGTCCACACGTTTATGCAAGACATCCAAAGATAAATTAATTTTAGCCGGTGCCTTTACTAAAAGCTTCAACATCTTCACCTACTTTGACAAAACGTCTCCATTTTTTGTCCTATTTTACCACAAAACAACAAAAGTAAGACGTCCTGATTAGACTTTCTTCATAAAAAGTTGTTCTTTTTGTCTAAATTTCTATAAAAAAGTGCCGGAGCATTAGCCCCGGCACACCGCAGTAAATCCATTTCGCTATTAATCACGATCTGTTTTATATACAGTTTATGTTAAGCTTCAAAAGGTTACCGATTATTCTTTAGGCTTTGCTGTGCAATTTCAACTGCTCGTTTAACCATATTTCCAGCATCCTTCGCTTTAATACCGCCCCAGCCTTCTCTTTGCACAACATCATAAAAGCCAAGTTCCTTTGCTAGCTCCTCTTTAAAGCCTTCTGTCATAATCCCTTTTCGCCTGCCTATGATTAACATCTCCTTTCACACTGCGGTAATTATAGTATGAACGTTCAATGTTTATTCATAAGAGTTAAATCGTTTTTTTACAAAAAAACAGCGACAAACATTCGTTCGCCGCTTTGAAGCAAAAAAAATTTATATTAATTTAAAGCAACTCGTCCTGTTGTATCTTCGTAGAATGTAATTTGAACAGTTTCTGTTAGAACATCTGCGTAGCTGTAGGATACACGTTCAAACGCATTTTCATCCTGATCCAGCTCAATCACAAATACAGAAGGGTACGTTTCTGCTAAAACACCTGAACGCTCAATCGTCTTCCTTCTTCCACCATTAGCCTTGAGCAATAATCTTTTCCCAAGGTTTGAATCAAGAGCTTTTTTGATATCCAATAATGTTTTTGCCATTCGTTCCACCTCACTATGTTAAGTATATCACACTGACACAGTGGAGTCAAATAAAAATATAAATTATAACAGTCTTTAAAAAAGATTGTCAATATATTTTCGTCCACAATTTCTTCTATTTTTCAACATTTTTAGCTTATCCTTATTCATCTTAGAATATGTACGCTATTTCCAAAGAAATATGCCAACTTTTTCTACAAAAAAACAAACCGCCTCGAGTAAGAACGGTTTATCATTTAGGACTCATTATGATGTTCACTATTAAATGGCATTCCTGTTCTCAAAACTCCTTTTGTTTCTATTCCGCCCAGGCCCTTTTCTCCTGTTAGTGTATTTCGTAAAACATCCCATACATTTATTCGCTCCATAAAAGGAGTAAAACTAACTTTTGCCACTATATATACCGGATCTAGCGCATGTATATTCACTCTATAAGGGGAGCTGGCAAAATTAGCGCCTGCTAGGATGATGGATTCAAAATGAGACTGGCATGCGCCTGCAAAAATGACTAGCTGATCTAAATGAGGGACCTTCTTTCTTGCTTCTCTAACCGTTTGTGCAAATTGTTTAGAATGGCGATAGGCGTTAATATCTGATTTTTTCCCCTTTGCCTTTGAATAGGCATCATGGCCGGTGACCACAAGAATATCTGGTCTATAGTAGTCAATAAGCTGCCCAATCCTCAGCGGCATTTCCTTTTCATTGCAATGAATGCCCGTCACTGGGACACCTATTTTTTCATATAAATTTAAGCATTTTTCTAAATAAGCCGGATCCCCATCAAGGTGAAGGACTCTTCCAGGCATTTGAAAATAGCTCAATGATTTGCTGTAGCCGTCTGTGGCTTCATACTCTTGTTTTTGCTTGATCAGCTCGACATCCTGACGGAATAGCTGGAGAGACTGCTCTTCCATGGAATGATACTCCTCAGCAATCTTTGCCCTTGTCGATGGACTAATTGTAATTAAGTCCTCAATAGGCGCGTCTGCAATTAGCCGAATGTCTTCCCCATAAAGGATGGCATATTTTTGCCCATTCTGTTCCCGAAAATCGATGACCCGAAACAGAATATCACAATGGTAAGAAACCCTCCCGACAATATCCATAATGTTTATGTTCAACTAAAGTCACTCCAATTAGCCCCATCAAGCCTACATATGGCATCGAAAAGCTGCCATTTCAGGAGGGCCTTCTAAAGAATATAGTCTAGTTCTCTCATAAATTATGCATCGGTTTAAAAACATGTGCTGTATTTATCTATAAATAAAGTTTTTAACGCTCACTATGAGTTGTTCATGACACGTGTTTTCTGTAGGCGTGCCTTAATCCCTTACCATGAGAGGTCCATGACAAGCGTTTTCAGCAAAAGGGGTTTTTACCCTCGGCATGAGCCGTCCATGACACTCGTTTTCAGCTGAAGGCCATTCAAACCCTCGCCATGACCCGTTCATAACACGATTTTTTGGCAGAAGAACCTCCTAACGCTCACCATAAGCTATTCATTCCATAGAAAAAGGCTCACACATGGTGAGCCTTAAGAAAATATTGCAGCTAATTTGTCACTTAACCGGGCAAACTCCTCAATAGATAAGGTTTCCCCTCTACGGCCAGGCTCGATTTCTGCTTGCTCTAATGCAGCAAGAATGTCTTCCTTCTTTTGTTTCCCATCCGGCAAATAACTTGTTAAGTTATTTAATAAGGTTTTCCGCCTTTGCGCAAAGCTGGCCCTAATAATTTGAAAAAAGAATTCCTCATTCTGGACGGAAACAGCCGGTTTCTCCCTTTTCGTTAAACGAATAACAGCTGAATCGACATTCGGCTGAGGAATAAATACGGTTTTTGGAACAATCATAACCGTCTCAGCCTCTGTATAGTATTGAATCGCGATGGAAAGGGAACCGTAATCTTTTGTTCCCGGCTTAGCAGAAATTCGATCTGCCACCTCTTTCTGAAGCATACAAACAATTCCCCTGATTGGCAGTTTGTCCTCAAGCAGCTTCATAATAATCGGAGTTGTTACGTAATAGGGGAGATTGGCAACAACCATAATATCGTCCATCCCCGCTAATTCTGTTTCAATCATTCCTCTAACATCCGCTTTCAGTACATCCTCATGAATGATCTTTGTATTCGGATAAGGAGAAAGGGTTTCTTGTAAAATCGGCAAAAGCCGCTGGTCAATTTCAAAGGCCACTACCTTTTTGCTTCTTTTCGCCAGCTGTTCTGTTAAAGCGCCAATCCCAGGGCCAATTTCAATCGCTGCTGATTTTTCCGTTAACTCGGCATGATCCACAATTCTTCTGAGAATATTAGTATCAATTAAAAAGTTTTGTCCTAAGCTCTTTTTAAAAGAAAATCCGTATTTTTCAAGTATGGCACGGGTTCTTACCGGGGTCGCTATATCTTTATGCATGTTCTTCCTCCTGACGGATCGCTTGGATGGCAACCGCAAACTCTTCTTTGCTAATTTGAAACATCATTAAACTTTTATGTAGCTGCTTTCCATTTGTAAATCCAATTTTTAAAAGCCTACCTAGCTTCTCTCTTCTTTCCCTTGCTCCGGAGCCGCCAATTAGGCCTGCAGCAAGTAAATCCTCTTGAGTGATGACCTCCTCCACCTCTTCATGCATGAGGTGTGCCTCGCGAAGAGCTTGCCGAATCATCTCGGGAGAAGCATGTTCGACACCAACACCCTTCCCGTATTTATGTAGAGCATCCTTTTTATCGATAAATGCATGCTTACAGCCAGGGACATGTTCTTTAATTGTATTGCGGATTTTTTTCCCCGGATAATCAGGATCAGTAAATACAATGACCCCTCTTGTCTCTTGAGCAAGCTTTATCTTTTCTAATGTTTCATCATTAATGGCAGAACCATTTGTTTCAATCGTATCCGCATCGAGTGCGTTTTTAATCGCAGTCGTATCATCCTTTCCTTCGACCACGATGATTTCCCTAATCTTCATAAATCCTCCTGTTATCTTGCTCTGTATTTCATTAGAGACATTTAAAATAAAAATAAAATATTTGAGAAAAAATTGAAACATTTTTGTAACCTTATTCGTCTGTATATATGATTGGTTAAATAATGATTTTAATTATATATGAAAAGTCGAAAGAAAGAAAAAAAGAAAAAATGCAGAGGATTTAGGGGTCCCCTGCACTTTCAAAAAATTAATTTAGGATTCTAATTTTTACTGTTTTGCGTCCCCAGCGATAAGCTTCTCCCTTTGTAGCAAAGAACACATCGATTTTGTTTCCTTTAATGGCAGAACCGGTATCTGCAGCGATCGCATACCCGTAGCCCTCTACATAAACTTTCGTGCCTAAAGGAATAACTCTAGGATCTACTGCAATCACTTTCGCATCGGGATTTGCACGCAGATTAATGCCTGTCGCGGTTTTGCCTGAGCAACCGTTACAATGAGCCGTATATGCGGTCGAGGACACATAGATTTCCTTCCCGCCTGTTTCGCCGCGGGATGCAACCACATTAACAGCTAACGGCTTCGTACCAACAGCAACCACTTTATCCTGTTTTTCCTGAACGGTTTTCTCGTTTAATAATTTTCTTGAAACTTCCTTGCCATTTTCTAATACAACTTCATATTCCTTCGTTAATAAGCCCTCTTTGCCTTGATTAACGACTTTCTGGGAACCTTTATCCAGGCTGCTGTCCTTCTTCGTTACAACAGCAAATTTAATTGGTTCTTCCACAACATCGGTGACTTTTTCTACTCGAATGATTTGAATGGTGTCGTCTTTTTTGACAACCGTATCCGCTTTGGGTTCAATACGATCTAGTTCGTTTAGCGTAATCCCCTGCTGTGATAAAAAGTCAGCGACCGTAGTCGAAGTGGACCAAACCTGTTGCTCTTTCCCGCCATCCGACAATGTTAATGCAAAAGCTTTATTGACAACTATTTCAAGTTTATTTTTAATTGGCTCTTCGAGATTTGGCTGAACCTTATCATGATCAGTTATCGTAATCTCCTGTTCTTTCAAAAGCTCTTCTACTGTTTTGGACACTGTCCAAATCGTTTTCTTCTCGTTGTCTTTCACAATGTGAACCTGTTTTGCCGGCTCCCAAACAATCTCTAAATTGTTTTTCACCTTCGTGTCAAGGGATAACGACACATAGTCCTCTTTGCGTAAAGAAATGTCTAAATCATTAAAAAGTTCTTGAATTGTTCCCGCATGTGTTTTAATGACCTTTTCCTGACCGTCTAATGTCATTGCCACCGTTTTCTTTGTTGATTCGAATATAAAGAAGCCTAAAGCAGCTGCAAAAACTATGAAACTAGTAGTAATAATGACAATTCTCTTCTTACTCAAAGACTCGGAAAACAGGTTTTTCATGTTTTGAAATACGATGAAAAACGCCTCCTTTTCTCTCGGAGTGATTATATAGACTATCTTACAGTTTTGTCAACTCTCTTTCACTTTCCTTATTTTAGCACCACCCTCTCCTAAACGTATTTCCTATTATGCAAAATCTTTTTGAGAAAGGAAAGAGAGACTTATCGACATGGTTATCCTATGATGGGACAAGGAAATGTAGAACTTTTTGGAACTAGGAAAAAAAAGGACAAGTACCCTAGAATATCGACAAAATTCTTTATCAAATTATGCCGAATATTTTTTTAGCATTCTCTGTTGTTATTCTGGCTACTTCTTCCACTGAGACATTTTTAATTTCAGCAATTTGTTCTGCCACCAGTTTTACATAGCTAGGCTCGTTCCGCTTGCCGCGATAAGGATGAGGGGCTAAATACGGGCAGTCAGTCTCGATTAATAGCTTGTCCATTGGGATGACTTCCGCTACTTCCTTCGGTTTCTTCGCATTTTTAAAGGTAACAGGCCCTCCAAGTGAAATATAGAAATTCATTTCAACACATTCTTTGGCCGTTTCCGGGCTGCCGCTAAAGCAATGCATGATTCCTCCGACTTCCCCTGCTCCCTCTTCCTTCAAAATGGATACAATATCAGCAGTTGCATCCCGATTATGAATGATAATCGGCAGCTTTACCTTTTTTGCCAGCTGAATTTGCTTTCTAAAAACCGCCTTCTGAATGTCCTTTGGAGACTTATCCCAATAATAATCGAGCCCCATTTCACCAAGTGCTACTACCTTCGGGTGGCTAGAGAGCTCCTCAATCCATTGGAGATCCTCATCAGTCATATCAATGGCATCAACCGGGTGCCAGCCTACACTTGCGTAAATAAATTCATATTGCTCTGTCAGTTCCATCGCCTTTTCAATGGTTGGACGATCAAAGCCAACAACGACAATGCGGGTAACTCCTTCTTCCAATGCTCTGTCAATAACCTCTCTTAGATCATCATTATATTGTTCGGCATTTAAATGTGCGTGGGTGTCGAAAAACATCAAAAATTCCCCTTTTTACATAAATTATATTTCAGTAACATTTCTTTCATATATGTAACAATTGATACAATCAGCGGGTAGTTTTCCAAATATAGTATTGCCATTTTTTACTCATTATTGAAAAATAACAAAATCCTCTTTTTTACGTTCTTATCATTGATATTATCGTTAATTATGTGAATAAATATTATTTTATAAAAGAAAAACATAGAAATGTTTTACGTCTAATGTTACACGTGAAACATTTCTATGTTATAAAACATTTATTTTACTCTTGCACCTAATGGAAGCGACTCAGCAATGGTTGCTAGTGAAAGTTCTCCATCCTTGCTTCCGGCAAGGATCATTCCTTCTGAAAGCTCTCCACGAAGCTTAACAGGCTTTAAATTCGTAACGCAAATAAGTTTCCTGCCAATAAGGTCCTCTGGTTTGTAAAATTGAGCAATTCCAGAAACGACTTGCCGCTTTTCATAACCTAAATCTAGCTGAAGCTTAAGCAGCTTATCTGCCTTTTTTACTGGCTCTGCATGAATAACCTGTGCTACCCGCAAGTCAACCTTCATAAAGTCATCAATAGTGATTTCTTCACTGTCAGGCTTTTCCTCTTGTTTCACTTCTTCCACTTTTGGTGCTGATCCTTGCATTTTTGTTTTGATATATTCTACCTCTTCATTTAAATCAAGACGAGGGAAAATAGGGTCTCCTTTGGCGATTTTTGTCCCTTCAGGAATTAAACCAAATCCTTCTAAGCTCTCCCAAGCCGTAAAGCTGTCTCCATTTACATTCAGTTGCGCAAATATTTCCTTTGGCGCTCTTGTTAAGAACGGCTGTATAAGAATGGCAATTCTTCTTAAGGACTCTGCTAAATGTGCCATTACACTTTCAAGTTCAGCAGTCTTTGCCTCATCCTTTGCCAGTGTCCATGGCTGTGTTTCATCGATATATTTATTGGATTTGCTGACTAATTGCCAAATGGTCGATAAAGCTACGGAAAACTCCATATTCTCCATTGCCTCTTCATATTTCTTAACCGTTTCCTTATTTGCTTGAAGCAATGACTGATCATACTCACTATTTGAGCCATTATATTTTGGAATAACCCCGCCAAAATACTTATCTACCATTGCCAGCGTCCGATTTAACAAGTTTCCTAAATCATTCGCAAGATCAAAATTAATTCTTTCTACGAAGCCTTCCGGTGTAAACACACCGTCCGATCCAAATGGAACTTCACGCAATAAATAATAACGCAATGCATCTAAACCATAACGGTCAATTAAGGTGACAGGGTCCACTACATTTCCTTTAGATTTGGACATTTTGCCATCCTTCATTAATAACCAGCCATGGGCAAACACTTTTTTAGGTAGGGGCAAATCTAAAGCCATCAGCATAATTGGCCAATAAATCGTATGGAAACGAACAATTTCTTTTCCTACCAAATGCACGTCTGCCGGCCAGAAGTTTTCGTATTTGGAAGGATCCTCTGTTCCGTAGCCTAAAGCTGTAATATAGTTCGATAAGGCATCGATCCACACATAAATGACATGCTTTGGATTGCCTGGAACCTCAATTCCCCAATTAAAGGTTGTTCTAGAAACAGCAAGATCTTCTAATCCTGGCTTAATAAAGTTGTTAATCATCTCATTTTTACGAGATTCAGGCTGAATAAACGAAGGATTCTCCTCGTAATATTGCAGCAGTCTATCAGCATATTTACTTACCTTAAAGAAATATGATTCTTCCTTTACTTTGTTAACGGGTCTTCCGCAGTCCGGACAGTTCCCATCTTTCAGCTGGCGCTCTGTGAAATACGATTCGCATGGTGTACAATACCATCCTTCATATTCCCCAAGATAAATATCTCCTTGCTCTAATAATTGAGCAAAGATCTTTTGAACAACTTCCTTATGGCGATCCTGTGTTGTGCGAATGAAATCATCATAGGATATATCAAGCTTTTTCCAAAGCACTTGAATTCCTTCGACAATTTCATCTACATAGCTTTGGGGTGTAACCCCTTTTTCCTCCGCTTTTTCCTGGATCTTTTGACCATGCTCATCCGTACCAGTCAAATACATGACATCAAATCCGCGCAAACGCTTGTAGCGAGCCATTGCATCGCCAGCTACCGTTGTATAGGCGTGGCCTATATGTAAATTTCCGCTTGGATAATAAATAGGTGTAGTAAGATAAAACGTTTTTTTACCTCCCACAATATCCCCTCCTTTTTAGCTAAAAAATCCCGACCTTACAATGGACGAGATTAAACTGTAATACGTGCCAAATATAGGCTTCTTATATTAATTAGAACCTATGTGAGCAAACCGACTCATTAAGTCAGCATAACCTCTTATACCATCAAAATATACCTAATATTTAGTATTTGTGCAACAAATATAGATAAGCTAGAGCCCTAAAAACTGTGAGAGTTATATATTTTGCTTCAACTGAAATGAACACTGCCTAACTAAATAAATTATTTATTTTTTTATCCCAATAAATATAAATCTCCACTCGTATATTATTATGTTGAATTCTGTAAGTACTGTTGATATTTGTCGAATATTATTTTTTTGATAATAATAAAATAATATATCTAAAGAGTTAAAATATTTACTAAACCACCATTAAAATTTGCTGTTATGTCAGTAAACCTTGATGTAATAACCTTTATTGGATAAGGTAAAAACTTCTAATTAAATTAAAAATAAAGTAATTGACGTATTTGGGAAACGCTGGTATTATTGAATTAATAAAGATTTTGTCGAATATTGGCGAAAGAACTATAAATAGAAAAATATTTTTTAAGATTTGGGAGGAGAATTTTTATATGAAATCTACAGGTATTGTTCGTAAAGTTGATGAACTAGGTCGCGTGGTTATTCCTATCGAGTTAAGACGTACATTGGATATTGCTGAAAAGGATGCTTTAGAAATCTACGTAGACGATGATCGTATTATCCTTAAAAAGTACAAGCCAAATATGACTTGCCTAGTAACTGGGGAAGTTTCTGACGATAACATCCAATTAGCTAATGGAAAATTAATTGTTAGCCGTGAGGGTGCTGAACAATTATTAAGTGAAATTCAAAACAGATTTGAACTTGTAAAATAATAAAAAGAAGCTTCTCTGCATAGAGAAGCTTCTTTTTTTACTCTTCGTTATCATTTGATTTAACATGAAAGGCATGGTAAACCTCTTTCTTATTCATGCCTCTGTCGGCTGCTGTTTGCTTTATCGCATCTTTACTATTCATTCCGCTATCATTCATATAATGTTCCACATGAGCTTCAATGGATAAATCCTCCCACCAAATTTCTCCCTCTTCTTGCTCTTTCTCTGATGAACCCTCAAGGATCAGAACAAATTCTCCTCTAATTTCTTCAGATGTGGCCCAATCTAATACCTCTTTCACAGTCCCGCGAATAAACTCCTCAAACTTCTTTGTCAATTCGCGGCAAAGAACAATCTTTCTATTCCCCATTTGCTCTTCAATAAGTGTAAGCGTTTCTTTCAAACGATGTGGGGCTTCGTAAAGAATCGTAGTGGCGGAAATTTTCGAAAGCTCCTCAAGTTCTTTTCTTTTGGTTTTCTTTTTCCGGTCTAAAAATCCATAGAAATAGAAAGGCTGCGGATTAAGTCCTGATGCAATGAGTGCAGTTAAAGCGGCATTCGCACCTGGAAGCGGAACGACCGTTAATTTTTCAGCGGCTGCAGCGGTGACCAGCTCGTAGCCGGGATCAGAAATCGTTGGCATCCCTGCATCACTCACAAGAGCAATCTTCGCTCCGTCTGCTAATTTCTCTAATAATTTCTCCCCGCTCACCGCTTTATTATGTTCATGATAGCTGATGATCGGCGTATCTATTTCAAAATAATTGCATAGCTTCTTCGTATTTCTTGTATCCTCAGCAGCAATAAAATCTGCTTCCTTCATAATACGAATAGCCCGAAAGCTCATATCCTCTAAATTCCCAATGGGGGTCGGAACTAAATACAGAATTCCCTTACTGTCTTCCTTATCAAAGCTTTTTTGCTGCCACATATGTACCACCCGTCTCAACGAAATGCGGAAGCGCCTTGATCACCCCCGACAAGCACAAGACGAGCCTCACGGAAAGGTGTTTTTTACCTTTCTGGGAGGATTGGCTTGTGACCTCGAGGGGGTAGGCGCTGGAGCTAGACATTTCTCTAACTTCCGAAGTTGTTTTCTTTATTTTTAATTATAAATTCTTCTTTCTTTTTCTTCGGCCATTGCTTAAATTCATATTCTGCCTTTAAGGCATCACTTTTATTATCGTACGCTTTTGAGAATACAAGCTTGACCGGTCCTCTTCCCCTTGTATATTTTGCCCCTTTTCCCTCATTGTGAAGCTTTATCCGCTTTTCTAAATTATTCGTGTAGCCTGCATACAACGTATAATCCCTGCACTGCAGCACATAGAAAAGATGATTATTCTCCATATAAAATCTTCCTTATTTCAGGGGTATATTCATTATTATCCTGATAGACAATTAATGGGGGCAAGATTTTTAAATCTGGACTGCCGTATTTAGTTGCTTCTATTAATAATGTATTTGCTTCCTTTCCTTGCTTCGGATAAACAAATTGGACCTTTTTTGGTTCCAATTTATATTTTCTCATAAGTGTTACAATATCTAAGAGCCTTCCCGGCCGATGAACAAATGCTACCTTTCCGCCCTGCTTGACTAAGTCGCTTGAAGCCTTTATCGCATCCTCCAGTGTACAGAGAATTTCATGGCGGGCAATGGCTAAATGCTCGTTCTCATTGATTTCTTCCGATGAGGGAGTAGGAAAATAAGGTGGGTTACAAGTAACAACATCAAACTTTCCAAATCCAAGCTCCTTTGTCATCTCCTTAATATCCCCATGTATCATCTGAAGCCGATCTTCCAATTGATTATATTCGATGCTTCTCTTTGCCATATCAAAAAGCCGTTCCTGAATTTCAACCCCTACAATGGAGCCTTTTGATCTCATGCTCAAAAATAACGGAATCACACCGTTTCCACTGCATAGATCGATTAACCGACCCTTTTGAATCGGCATATGAACAAACCTGGCAAGTAAAACGGCGTCAAGTGAAAAGGAGAACACCGTCGGGCTTTGAATAATACGCAAATTTTCCGCAAGCAAATAATCTAAACGCTCGTCTCCTTTTAAAATATCCATTCTCTTTCCTCCATATTATTTAAAATGCGTTGATGCTCCACCTAAAAGGTAACGCTTTTACTCGTGCGATGATGATGCTGCCGAAACGTCCCTTGTGAAGCTAAACATGTTAAAAATAGCCTTCCCATTAAGAGGAAGGCCAAAAAATTATTTCTTATTAAGAAAAGATAAGCAAAACAGGCAATCTCCTTCTTTTCGCGGGCTTCCAAAATGGAGGTTACATATGTGAAAACCTTCTTGATAAAGACGGGCAAGATTATCGTAGCCTTCTCCAATATCAGCTGTTTTGTAATCAGCGGAATCCACTGGCGATGTGGCTGTCGTCCCTTTTTTTACTGTCGTCTTTCCTTTATCTGTCGTTAATTCCAAACGGCGTCTTAAATGCTCGTTCTCCAGCTTTAAAGCATTATTCTCTTCTAGTATTTCTGCCAAATGCTGCTTTAACTCACCTAGCTGTTGATATAACTGTCCAATTTGGGCTTCCATATTACTTACTGAATCAAAGATTTCTTTTTTATCCACGTATTCCACCTCATTAATCTGTGGATTGAACTGATACAGCACCCTGTTTTACTAATTCTTCTAAAGTATACTCAAGCACGCGTTCAGCAGCAGTTACATCCACTTGCAGCACCCGTTCTAAAATATTTAATCCTACTACTTTGCCAGGACCTTCAGGTGTTTGAATCCACTCACCAAGGTCAGGAAGCTGGGCTTTTGCTTCCTCATATTCATCATTTTCATATTTCAAACAGCACATCAGACGTCCGCATAGGCCTGATATTTTCGTTGGGTTCAAGGAGAGATTCTGGTCCTTTGCCATCTTAATGGAGACTGGATCAAAGTCGCCTAGAAAAGTAGAACAGCATAGCATTCTTCCACAAGGGCCAATGCCGCCTAACATTTTTGCTTCATCCCTAACGCCTATTTGACGCAATTCTATTCTTGTACGGAAAATCGCTGCAAGATCCTTTACAAGCTCCCGGAAGTCTACTCTTCCATCAGCCGTAAAGTAAAAGATGACTTTATTTCGGTCAAATGTATATTCAACATCAACTAGTTTCATATCTAAATGATGAGTACTTACTTTTTCACTGCAAACCTCATAAGCTTCTTTTGCAGCCTGCTTATTTTCTTCGACAATCATTTTATCCTTTTGATCCGCGATTCGCAGAACCTTTTTTAAGGGCAGAACCACATCATGCTCATCCACTTTTTTCGGTGGAACGACAACCTTGCCATATTCCACACCACGGACTGTTTCAACAATGACAAAGTCATCCCTTTCTATCTCTAGCCCGCCGGGATCAAAATAATATATCTTGCCCGCTTTTTTAAAGCGGACTCCTACTACATCATACAAATGAAGACCCCTCCTGCAATTTCAACACAAGCTGTTCCATTAACAGCTGCGGATTCATATTTGCATGCAATTTCCTCTTTGCTTCCAAAATTGCTGTCATCTGCTCCGATACTTGTCTGCTAGAGGAATGCAACGCAAACTGTTCTAAACGTGCTTTCTCATTTAGATAGACAATTTGACCTTCCTTGCCGAGCTGTATATATAGTAAATCCTTAAAGATTAGAAGTAATAAATCAAGACCTATATCTAACTGTTCTTTCTCTTTAAAATGCTTAAACCAATCATCCTGGAGAGCTACCATCGCCTCTAAAGGACTTTTCTTAAGCACTTCATATAATTTTAACACTATTTTTTGTGCTTGTACAAACCAATCATTCTGACTATACTCAATTGCCTCATCTATATTATTGGTAAGTTGGGCAATTAATGGGGCCAACAGTGGCGATACTCCATTTAATTTAAGATTTTCAATCATTTTTTCAGGTGATAACGTCTGAAAGGAAATAGTTTGACAGCGAGAAAGAATAGTAGGAAGTATTTTCTGTGCCTGCTCTGTCATTAAAATCGCCATTGTATGAGGATGTGGTTCTTCAAGAAACTTCAACAAACTATTGGCAGCATTTACCGTCATTCGATCAGCATGAACTATCATATATAATTTCTTCCTAGATTCAACACCTGTTTTCGAAAATTCCTCTTGAAGAGTCTGGATTTGAGCCTTCTTAATGGACAGACCATCTGGTTCAACAAGATGAACATCAGGGTGATTCCCATTGTTAATTCTTTTGCAATTTACACAATCCTCACAAGGCATATAGCCTTGAATGGGTGAGTGGCAAAAAACACTTTTGGCTAAAAGACTCCCGGCATCCCGTTTGCCAGTCCCTTTCATCCCTTCAAACAAATAAGCGTGGGCAAGCCTATCCTTTAAGATGCTATTTTTAAACATTTTCAAAACAACAGGCTGAATGCTTTCTAGGTCTTCCCACGTTTTGACCACTGTCATCACCACTTTAATTCTTTATAATAAAATTCTATTAAAACTGCTGGAATTTTTCAATTGGCAGTACAAAGACGGTTGCTCCTCCGACCTCGACCTCAACTGGATATGGAACATATGAATCTGCATTTCCTCCCATTGGAGAGATAGGGGCCACTAGCTGGTCTCTTGATTTGCAATTTTCTTTAATAATTTGCAATGCCCTGTCAACACGAATATCCTCTGTTCCGATCATGAAGGTTGTATTCCCTGATTTTAGAAAGCCGCCAGTACTTGCAAGCTTTGTTGCCCGGAAATTATTATTTACCAATGCATTCATTAATTTATTGCTGTCTTGATCTTGAATAACCGCTAATATTAGTTTCATACTCTCATCCCCTTTCATTTGTTCCACTTTTCTAAAATTGCCTTACTACATTCATTATAGCAATT
Source organism: Bacillus sp. JJ1532 (assembly GCF_036965085.1). Lineage (NCBI taxonomy): Bacteria > Bacillati > Bacillota > Bacilli > Caryophanales > Bacillaceae > Bacillus > Bacillus sp. JJ1532. The sequence goes on along the minus strand of NZ_JBALOW010000014.1, from coordinate 3,377 downwards.
TTTTAAAGAACTAACATGTTTTATCCATATTGACTAAACTTTGAGGTACAAAAAAGAGGGTGATACACATGTAAATAGTCACCCTCCTTCATTTATTCTTCCCTATGGATTATCTCTTTTATCTTTTCTTCAGCTGCCTTATACACCATTTCGATTGATTGGGAAGCATCTATCTTATAAATCCGTTCAGGATAACTATTTATTAGCTTATAATAACCCTCGCGTACTTTGTGGTGAAATTCTAAGTTCTCAAGATCTAGACGATTTACTTCCCGTTCCTTATGCCGGTTGATTCTTTCAAGACCTTCCTCTGGTTCAATGTCAAAATAGAACGTTATTTGCGGCATCATTCCTTCGATGGCAAATTGATTAATTGAAAACACTTCATCCATTCCTAATCCTCTAGCATAGCCTTGATAGGCTAGGGAGCTATCAATAAATCGATCGCATAAAACAACATAACCTTTTTCAAGAGCTGGAATGACTTTTTCAACAAGATGCTGCCTTCGTGCCGCCGCATACAATAAGGCCTCGGTACGGGGATCCATTTTTGTATTGTTCTTGTCCAGAATGACATTTCGAATTTGCTCAGCAATATCAATCCCACCTGGCTCTCTCGTTTGCATAACCTGATAGCCTTCTGCTTCTAATCTTGAGCCAAGCATGTTAATGATGGTTGTTTTCCCAGCTCCATCAGGGCCCTCCATTGTTATAAAAATACCTTTTTTCAAATCGCTAACCTCCAAGATGATTCAATCATAATATAATCAATTTCGCCTCGGCGGAATTGCGCCCAGATTTTTATCGAGCTTGCTCGATAATTTCCTCTAAAAAATCTGAGGCATCCGCCGGAGGCTTAACTTCATTCAGCGGAAGTAATACCCCCAATGAATTTGATACCTTTTTTCATTCTTCTCCCACTTATAGAAGTGGAAAACTTCAGCTGAATGAAGTTAAATTATTCGGGAAATATGTCTATTCTTCCAGATTTCAAGCTGTCTCCGCCTTGAAATCTGGCACCTGTTTTCAGCAGTAATTTAATAAAATCTATATCTTCCGTTTGAATTTTTTCCCCAGGAAATAATAGTGGGATACCAGGAGGATAAGGAATAAGCAATTGCGCACCTATTTTACCGACTGCCTCTTCCAAGGGGATAGATTGGCTTGTGAGGCTTGCCATCTGCTTCACATTCAAGCTCAGCTTTGAAATTCTCGGTTTACCAAAGCTGCTTATTATATTGTCCCTCTGTGTATTTGGGATAGATTGAAGAGCTGTCTCAAAACGCCTAATTATCTCTTCAATAGAAAAATCCAAATCCTTTTTTAATAAAGGAAAAACAAGCAGTACATTATAGGGGTCAGCCATTTCAGCATAAATTCCTGTACCTTCGAGCAATCTTTGCAAATCATATCCACTCAATGATGTGGTGGATTGAATCGTTATTTTGAGCGGATCTCCTTTGCCATTTCGATAATCTAGTACTTGAATGCCCCTTATTTGCTGCAATCTCCTTCTAAATTCAGTTATCTTTTGAAAAAGATCGTTCATATCCTCATTTGAATAAGTAGCCAAATAGTGCCTCGCCATATCTAATGACGCCATAATGGGATAAGAGGGGCTGCTTGATTGCAGGATTTGAAGATAGTCACTGACTTTTCTTTCTGAAAGAATTTCACTATTAAAATGAAGATAAGCCCCCATTGTCATTGCAGGAAGTGTTTTATGAGCTGACTGAACAACTATATCAGCCTTTAATTGCACAGCTGACCGTGGGAATATTTCGTTTCCTGCAAAATGGGCACCATGTGCCTCATCAATTAAAACGGGAATCCCTTTAGAATGAGAATATTGAATGATTTCCTCTATATCATTGGCCATCCCATAGTAATTTGGATATGTAAGAATAATGGCCTTAGCCTCCGGATACTCATCCACAGCCATTTTTACTGTTTGAAGAGATACCCCTCCTGCGACACCCCATTCCTCATCAAAATCTGGACCTAGAAAAACAGGATGGGCCTTCATAAGCTGTACCCCATTTAAAACTGACTTGTGGCAATTTCTTTGGACAAGCACGGTATCATGTTCTGCGATCGCAGCCATGATCATCGCCAAATTTCCAACAGTTGAGCCATTCACTAAGAAAAAGCTTCTTTTCGTTCCATAAAAATGGGCAAGCAGCTCTTCAGCTTCTAAAATAATCCCTTCTGGAGAGTGAAGATCATCCAATCCATTAAGTTCTGTTGCATCAAGCTTTAATAATTCCTGAAAATACCCCTTTGCTTCATCAGGAAGAAGGCCTCCATATTTATGTCCAGGAACATGAAAGGAAACAGGGCTACGTTCAATATGTGCTTTTAAAGCGTCAAATATAGGCATTTTATTTTGATTCATATATCATCACCAAATATATTGTTAATCATCCCATCTATTTTACCAAATAGAAGTGAACTGCGGTACTTTCTTATACAAAAGCCAATGGGAAAGAATTGAGTAAGACATACAACCAAATTCATCTTTTAACATACATTAGTAAACAAGTAATCTTTTTAATCGAATTTTCAAAGGATTGTATACAATGCGGTAAATTAGGACAGAATTGGTGTATGGAGGTGGAGTTATTGAGTTCGCTATTAGCAAAGAAGCATATAGGGGAAGAGTGTGTCATTTGCGAGCAAACAAAATTAAGAGGCATACATCTATACACTTCTTTTATCTGTACAGATTGCGAAAGTGATTTAATTTCTACAGATACAAGTAATCCAAAATATAAATATTATTTAAAACAGCTAAAAAAAGTCACAAATCCAGAAATACTTTCATAATGTAGGCTCCATTTGGGGCTTTTTATTTTGGTTTTATATCTCTGCGATTTTCAAACCTTCCGGAGCCGGGAAAAATCATCGGCAATTTTTATTTGTAACACATATTCGCTGAACCTCTTATGGTGAGCGTTTTTGAGGGAGCCTTAACAAAATGCGTCCCATGAACCTTTTATAGTGAGCGTTTTCGGTGAGTTCTTAGCAAAATGTGTTCCATGAAGCACTCATAGCGATCATTTTTGATGGATTCTTATGAAAAAGCGTTCCATGGACCTTCCTTATCTACCTTGACCTTTACTTTTCTTCACGAAGGGCGTTTTGAACGGTGCTTAACTACCTTCGGGCCCTATTTTTCTTCATGAAGGGTGTTTTGAGACTCTCTTAACTACCTTCGGGCCCTATTTTTCTTCGTGAAGGGTGTTTTGAGCCGCTCTTTACTACCTTTGACCTTTACTTTTCTCCGTGAAAGGCGTTTTGAACCTCTCTTAATTACTATCAGCTTAAAATTTTCTTCCGAAAGAGCGTCATAATCGTTTTTAGCAACAACAAAAAAA